>JAAEPL010000348.1 GCA_024232675.1 Planctomycetaceae bacterium | reverse complement strand
TCGGCAGGAGAAACCCACCTAAAAAGTCAAATGGCACCAGCAATAGAAAAAAAGCTGCCAACGCTGTGGGGATCAGCCAAACTTGTTTCAAATCGGCACGACCGAATCGTTCAACGGATATCCCAAAACACCCAGTCGAGAGGACGAGCACAGACAAGACCACAATGGTTCCTACCGTGACCATGCCCAAAATGAGGCGACTGCGTGCGTAATCCATGTTTATCCGGGTCAACTCAAACCATATTTGAAACGTGCTTATGGTTAAAACCGACGCAACCGTGGTCCGCTTAACGCTGTAATGCTGGCGATATGCCATCAAATCATTCAGGTTTTAAGTCACCTAGCTTGTCATCAAAAACCCTGTTCTCCATCCCACAATCCCATCACCCGTCCAGATATCGAATCATTACGAAAAGCTTTTACAGCCATGATTTGGGGACTTGAAAACCGCTTAGCCGTGACAAGCATTCGTCGTCGAGGGCCCGTTACTTGTTCGGTTGTCGAAAAGCTTGTTCGGCGATCGTCTTTAATTCCGCCATTGAATGGCCGCGTCTTATGCCCGGCACATCGACCGAATCGGCATTGTTGCCGCCAACGACCAAAATGCATTTATTATCCGATGCGACTCGGTGAAGTTTTCCAATCTCGCCGATTTGATTTTTCGAGCGGATTGCATTGGTAATGGATAAACTAACCAAACTCGGTTTCTCATCTTCGACTGCGTCGATGATAATTTCCAACGGAGTATCTGGCCCAAGATTAATTTCAAAATAGCCCACATCGTGGCACACCAGTGCACACATGAGGCAGGGAATCAGGTAGGGATCACCCGCGGGCGCAGCACAGATAACTTTTTGGGCGGCGTCTTCCACCGGAGGCATGATGGAACGCAATTGCATCAGCGATCGCATCGCGATAATCAAGCTGCGATGCTCGATAAAAATACTCCTTTTGTTTGCAGGGAAAGATTCGCCGATCCTCACAAACGCACTCAAAAAAGGTCCATCAAAAATGGAGCTGATTTCCTGACCGTTTAAGTACAAGGTCTGTATTATCCCAACCGATTTGTCACTGTCGCCGTTGACAAGCGCGTCGTAAAAACTGTCGGGCTCCTCCGCATCTTCGGAAAAAGAGATCCCCAACAATTTGGGATTTTGCGGTTGGATGCCGTTAACCCGCGAATAGCGTATTGCCTCTTCGACGGGGATTTTTCGATGGCCACCCTTGGTCCTGCGCACACTGATGTCGCCGCCATCGGTGAGTCGGCGGACCGTTGATTCGCTGAGACCAATCGCTTCTGCGAACTGCGAGGTGGAAAGAAGTTTGTGCACGGAGATTCCTTGCCGAAAAGGGTCAATCGCATCCCGTTCCCCCGGATTCGATCAGTAAATTCTACCAAACCTACCAAAACATTGCGACCAAGGGCATTTTACTTGTTATTAACCGGCCCTTGTGGCGGTCGTTCACCAAGTTTGGCAGTTTTGACAGTTTTTGCCGCGACAGGCAGGAGTTTTTTTACATGTTCGATTTAACCCTTCTCGGCATGCCCGATCTTTCCGTCTTTCAATACAACATCGTGGATAACATATTTTCCATGACGGTTGCGACGATGGGGGCTGCAGCACTTTTTTTCTTCGCGGCCCGCTCGACGGTCGGATTCGCGTACCGACCCGCTTTGTTGGTGTCTGGCATAGTAGTCGCCATCGCCTGCTACCATTACTTCATGATCCGCCACAGTTGGCATAATGCTTACGCCCTCACCGAAGGCGGCGGCGGATACACGGGTACTGGAGCACCGTTTAACGACTTTTATCGCTACGCCGACTGGATCCTAACGGTTCCGTTATTGCTGGTAGAACTGGTTGCCGTGATGAGGTTGTCACGTAACAAAGCCAGTTCGATGTTGACGCGCTTGATCATCGCGGCCGCCTTGATGATCGGACTCGGATACCCAGGGGAAGTCATTACCGACCCTGCAAACGCTTCGATGCGTTGGGTATGGTTTGGTCTTTCGGTCATTCCGTTTCTGTACATTCTGTACGTTTTGTGGGTCGAGCTAACGGCCTCACTATCTACGCAACCAGCAGCAGCACAGGGCCTTATTAAACTGGCTCGCGTTGTCATCCTGGTTACCTGGATGGTGTATCCCATTGCGTACATGCTTGGCAGCACACCCGCAGCACTGGAAGCCGCATCGGGCGGTGGTGGTGATGCATCCGGCATCGTCGGTTTGCAAATCGGTTACGCGATTGCTGACATGACCGCGAAGGCCGGCTTTGGAGTACTGATTTACTTCATCGCACGTGCCAAGACGTCGGCTGACGCAGAGAAAGGAATTGGTCTTAACGACGTTCCTCAGATCGCAGTTGCTACCGCGTAGCAAACTTTGTTGTTATCGATGGAAAACGGCCGCCAAGCTAATTGGCGGCCCTTCCTCGGTACCTTTAATTGTTCTAATTGCGAGTCCGACGCAAATGAAACACCCGGCCTTATTAATTTCGATTGCAATTGCAGCTTCCTGTGCCTACTGTGCGGGATACTCTCTGAGCTTTGGCGGCATTGCACTGATAATGGCAACGGGTGTCGCCATCGTGGGGCTTCCTCACGGCGGAATGGATCATCGGATTGGTATTTCTACGGTGGCTCACTTAGCCCCCACAGCCCGCAGGCAAAACAAGCCCGCTATGCTGGCTGTCTTTATGGGTCTTTACCTTTCACTGGCCGCAGTTGTAATTGCCGGCTGGTACATTTCTCCGCTGTTTACGATAAGCAGCTTTTTTGTGCTTGCCGCTTGGCACTTTGGCCTTGAGGAAGAATCAACGGTAGGCCGCCTTTCCTGGATCGACCAATTGGGCGTGATAGCCCGCGGGGGCATGGTCATTTGGTGTACCGCCCTGTTTCGTCCAGCGGAAGTCACGTCGTTATTACAAACCATTTTGCCCGGTGATTCCGCGGCAAGTTCCCAAATCGTTCTCGGGTTATCGGTTCTTAGTCCCGTCTTCGCAGGTTTATTGGCTCATGACTTGATTCGTTGCCTAGGAAAACTATCGCGTCGCGACGGGTTTTTGAGCGTGTTACGAATTGGCAGTTTCGCCTTGATGTTTGCCATCTGCCCAGTGTTGTTGTCCTTTACGATTTACTTTTGTGGCTGGCATTCGATTCGCGGACTTATCAACCTGCGGCATTCCTACGAAGGATCGACCAAACAGCTTACGCGGCAACTACTACCGATGTCACTTTTGGCGATTCTGTTATTTTTCGGCGGCTTTGTATTTTTCCGCAGCGAGTTAGGAGCGGCAGACGCGACGGTCCGAACCATATTTATCGGTCTATCTGCCGTTGCTGTTCCCCATCTTCTACTCCACGTCGTCGATGACTTTTTGGTCAGTCCGCAGAGGGCCGAAAATCACCATGGCGGAAACCACGTTGCTGCGGAGGTCGCGGCATGGTAACTGCAAACCAATTCGATTACGTCATCGCTGGCGGAGGATTGCAAGGTTCTCTACTGGCCTTTGCTATAAGCAGGTTGCAGCCTTCCGCCCAAGTATTGTTGGTTGAGAAACAGAGTCAGTTTTGTGGCAACCACACCTGGTCATTTCACCGAAGTGATTTGTCGGATACCACCTGGGAATGGTTCAGCGAACTGGTTGATCGACAGTGGGATGGCTATCACGTCGAATTGGGAGGTGTTACCCGTCATATCCCCATTGGTTACGGCTCCATTTTTTCCGACCGACTAAATCAAAAACTACAGACGTTACGGGATAACTCGGACAACCTAACGACGTTGAGCGGATCAGTGCGACAACTGGAAGAGCGGTCGCTGTCTCTTGACACTGGTGAGCGAATCAACGGAACAGCAGTCCTTGATTGCCGCGGCTTAAGGCAGGGCAACTCATCCATGCCAAGATCAGGGTTTCAAAAATTTGTCGGGCTCGAAGTTGAATTGGAAGAAGATTGGATCGCTGACACACCCTGTTTGATGGACGATCGAGTTGAGCAGACCGACGGTTTTCGATTCATCTACACCCTACCCTTAACGGCACGAAGATTATTGGTCGAGGACACTCGCTTTTCGAATAGCCGAGCGTTGAATAGGGACGCCTGCCGAGAGGTCATCTCACGTTACTTAAAAGAACGTGGGTTCGCTAATTACCGAGTCGTTCGGGAAGAAACCGGTTGCCTACCCATGCCCTATCAACGCGGTTCGCTGCCCTCGCAAATGTCGGTCGGTTATCGCGGCGGATTTTTCCATCCAGCCACTGGTTATTCGATCCCCTTGGTGGCCAACCTAGCAAATCAAATCGCAAGCTCTGCTGCGGCGGATGCGGCAATGGTCATAGCAGAATATCGAAACCGCATGCGTTTCCAGACAACGTTTTCGTTGTGGTTGAATCGATTGCTGTTTCAATTGGTGACGCCCACACAACGACTCCAGATTTTCCGTCGTTTTTACAGCAAGTTACCTGCCGAGACGATCCAGCGTTTCTACGCACTCCAATTCACCGCGACTGACGCAGCACGCATATTTCTGGGGCGGCCCCCGATGGGTTTGACGCCATTACGATTCCTACAATCTTTCCGGGAGAAACCATGTCCAGCCTTCCCAACCTGATGAACACCATCTCACAAAGGACGAGGTCCACCTCAGAGAACTGCGATGCTCGCCGCAAACTTTGGCGAGAAGCACTTGGGGCGCCCCTTGAGGATTTCCTCAGCCGCAAAGGCAAGCGAATTCGCGCGGACTTGATCGGAATTGCATTTCGTATCGCCGGCGGCAAAGGCGAAGCACCCAGTGAGATCGTAGAATTCGTAGAACTGTTGCATGCCGGTTCATTAATCATCGACGACATCCAAGACAAC
>JAAEPL010000347.1 GCA_024232675.1 Planctomycetaceae bacterium | reverse complement strand
CACAATTGCTCTTCATATGGATCGGAGATTCCAGAATACCAGTAACCGGATTCAAATTGATCTCCAAGTGGCTTAAGGCCAGCTCACCACCCACGTTTACCACTGGGCGTTTGATGCGAACAAACCGGTTGATCAGCAAAACCGGACGCAGTTTGCCAAATCGTGATCCACATTCAAGGACTTTACCTGACTTGCCCCAGCAATAGGTCAGTGTATTGAGGACGAAAAAAGATTGTGACCTCAACAACAGGCCCGACTGGCGATTAAATGATCCATGTACGGAAACTAGTTAAGTCTTACCCCGATTTGCAAAAGGGGCAGTTTATTGCTGTCGACCAAGTCAGTTTTGATGCCATGCCTGGCCAGATTTTTGGCCTCCTGGGACCTAATGGAGCCGGCAAAACAACGGTACTCAGAATCCTAAGTACCGTACTAAAACCTACATCGGGCAAAGTCACGATAAATGGATTCGATGTCGTCGAACACGATGAACAGGTGCGACGACAAATCGGTTTCGTTTCTACCAACACCGGCATTTACGATCGAATGAGCGGTTGGGAACTGGTCGAGTTTTTCGGGCAACTCTACGGGGTACCCATTGAGTTGTTACACAATCGCATGGAAACCCTATTCGAGCGTTTCCAAATGAACTCATTTCGCGAGGTGCCTTGCTCCCATATGTCGACGGGCATGAAACAAAAGGTCTCCATCGCGCGGGCCATGATTCACGACCCACCGGTATTGGTTTTCGACGAAGCCACTTCTGGACTAGACATTATGGCGGCGCGAGAGGTGCTTTCGACCGTCGAGCAACTTGCCCAACTCGGCAAATGCGTCATTTTCTCCTCCCACATCATGTCCGAGGTAAAACGCATATGCGATCGCCTAGCAATCATGCACGAAGGCAAAATGCTGGCTTACGGTTCCCCCGATGAACTAGCGAAAGAGTTTAACGAGGAAGATCTCGAAGAACTTTTTTACGGTCTACTATCAGCCCGCGTCAAAGCGACGAGTTAACATGAATTGGAAAAATACCAGATTAATATTTCGCCGCGAGTTGAACGACCAGTGGCGCGATCGGCGCACGATTTTCACAATTCTCGTGATGCCTCTGGTGTTGTACCCACTCATGGGGATGGCCCTGCTGCAGACCGCTCAGTTCATGCACCAAGCTCCGCCACGCGTACTCGTTCTTGGCAGTGAGTTGCTCGAGAACCACCCCGGCTTGCTGAACCGCGATGGATTTCATCCCGATTTGCGAGCCAACCATTCTGAAAATCCGATCATCCTTGTCTGGGATGACGCCCTCATCGAACCAACACGCAGCCAGTTAACAAAAGCAATACACGATTTCCAACAAGACCCGACGATTAAGCCAGATATTCGAAACCTCTTAAAAGGCATGAATGTCGATCTGGTGTTGAGTGTGAAAGATGCCCCCGATAAGCCGAGTGGAGCGGAATTGCAGATTTATGCCAATTCCACCAGTGACCAATCCGCATTGGCGGTGACTCAGGTCACTCAAATCATCGCTCGCTGGAAAACGCAGTTACTCAATCAGCGATTAAGTGAATTAGAGATTTCTCAAGAAAGTATTTCATCACTGGATGTTGCCACAATTGATGTTGCCTCCAAGGTCCGGCGCAAGGCTGCCATGTGGGCAAAACTTTTACCATTCATTGTCTTGGTCTGGGCACTCACCGGCGCGTTTTATCCCGCGATTGATGTTTGTGCTGGAGAAAAAGAACGCGGCACTCTCGAAACGCTGTTGAGCAGCCCCGCGCGACGCACTGAAATTGTCGCCGGTAAGTTGTTAACGGTGGCGAGCTTTAGTTTTGCAACCGCGATGCTCAACCTCTTAAGCATGACATTGACTGGACTCCTGGTGATCAGTCAATTGGGTGGCCAAGGTACAATGCCAATGAATTTGGGGCTGCCCCCGATCATGTCGCTTCCTTGGTTAGTCATCGGCCTGATTCCCATTGTGGCTCTATTCAGCTCGCTGGCGTTAGCACTCGCCTCATTCGCGAAAAGCTCGAAAGAGGGACAATACTACCTGGTGCCGCTGCTTATGTCGTTGGTGCCGTTGATGATGCTCTCCATGTTACCGTCCGCCAAACTGGATTTGGGCACGAGTTTGATCCCAGTCACAGGCATGTTGCTGTTGATTAAGAATTTAATGCTGGGTGATTTTCAGTTAGCCGCCCAATTCGCTGGTCCTGTCGTCGCGGTCACGCTGGTCTGCTGTTGGCTGTCGGCACGCTGGGCCGTCCACCAGTTCAATAATGAATCCGTGCTATTCCGCTCCGGCGAAAAATTTGGGGTGGGGCTTTGGTTGCGTCACCTGGTTCGCGACCGTGGACCCATGCCCAGTTTTAGCGAAGCCATTCTGTGTGGCGTGATCATCCTGATGATCAAGTTTTTCGTCGGTCTTTCGGTACAACTCGAATTGACTTTCAGCGGATTCGCGAAGCAAGTTATCATCTCTCAAGTCGCGACCATTGCTATGCCTGCCATTCTAATGGCATTATTCCTGACGCGTGGTCCTCGCGAAACACTGAAACTGAATCGCCCCCGCATATCGTACATTGCCACCGCGATCCTGATTGCGATTTTCTTGCATCCCGGATTTATTGCGATAAGCAAAGTCGTTATGTATTTATATCCTGCGTCGCAGGGACTTGACCAAATCCAGCATGCGGTGGCCGCCATTCTTGCGGATGCCCCCAACACCTTCGCCATTATCGCAGTGCTCGCTTTTGTACCCGCGGTTTGTGAAGAAGTTGCTTTCCGAGGATTTATCCTGAGCGGATTACAAACCCTAAAGAGTAAATGGACGGCGATCATTATCAGCGCGGCATTTTTCGGTATTGCCCATGGTATCCTGCAGCAATCCATCATGGCCTCCCTCGTCGGTATCGTATTGGGAGTTATCTCAGTGCAGACGCGGAGCCTGTTCCCCTGCATCGCCTATCATGCCATGCATAATGCGTTACCCATCTTGATGGGAATCTTCCCCACCCACTCCCTGGAAACTTCCTATATGGGGTACGTTCTCAAGACAGGTGCCGAAGGCGGAACCGAGTACACCTTGCTTGCGACCCTCGCCATGCCTTTGATCGGACTGGGGTTGCTGGTCTGGTTGTGGAAATTTACCGGTCGCCATGAAGAAGAGCCGTTCTACCTATCTTTCAGGAAACCCCTAACCACTTGATCAGCAGATGCAGGAATCTGCAGCGGTGAACTAACCGGTATCCCGGGACCCTTTTTGTGATTACGATAAGGTCCTCTAGGTTTCCTTCGGAGATACCAATGACGAATAGCTATTCGTGGGGTGCAAAGTGGATCATCCCCATCGACCAACCTCCCATCGAGAACGGTTGTTTGACCGTCGTAGACGGAGTGATTACCTCCCTTGAGCCCAACCGGCAAAATGACGCGACAGAGGATTTAGGTGATGTCGCCTTAATTCCACTTTTCGTGAATGCCCACACCCACTTGGAGTTCAGCGGTTTAAACCGGCCACTGGGTGAACCGGGCATGCGGATCACCGACTGGATTTTGCAGGTGATTGAGTATCGTTCCGAGCAGACAGTCGAGCAAAAAAACGCAGCAATTGCCGACGGCCTCAAAGAATCGCTGGTCTGCGGCACCACAGGTATCGGCGAGATTGCCACCCACCCCTGGTTTCAAGAGCTGGCACTGACGGACGACATCCTGATACGCTGCTTTATCGAAAGACTGGGCAGTGCCACGGTCGTTTCCACGCAGATTCAAGAAGCCAAACGCTGGTTGAACCACCACACCGCTCATGACGTTTGGTATCCAGGCGTTAGCCCTCACGCGCCCTATTCTGTAAGCGACGAACTATTCCATGGTTTACTGGATTGGGCCGTTACCGAATCTTTACCGACGGCCATGCATTTAGCCGAGAGTCGCGAAGAACTGCAATTCATGGAGACCGGAGAAGGGCCTTTTCGCGACTTACTGGAGGCCTTAAACGTACCGCTTCCTGCACACACTCAGCGACGGCCGCTGGATTACCTGAAAAAATTGTCACGGGTACCAAAACCACTCGTGGTGCACGGTAATTACCTGAATGGTAAAGAACTGGATTTCATTGCCGAACATGCCAATTTCAATGTCATCTTTTGCCCCCGAACCCACGCTTATTTTGAGCATGCACCTTACCCGCTCGAAGACCTCCTAAGACGCAACATCGACGTTGCCATTGGCACTGACTCACGTGCCTCAAATCCGGACCTGAACATGCTTGCCGAATTGCAGGAAGTGCACCGATGTTTTCCGGATATCGCTCCTGAAAAAATCCTCGAAATGGGGACACTGGCGGGCGCCAGAGCCTTACAGTTCGAACACCAAATGGGCTCGCTGACACCGGGTAAACGCGGGGAGTTCCTGACCATCCCATTGGAATCGACAATGACGCCTATGGAGTCTATTCTCAGCATTGAATTTTAAGTGCCAGCCACCGCGGCTGGGGCTTCTCATCTTCATTGATTTATTTTGTAATCTTCCATTCTCGATATGAACCAACAGAATCAAACCGGTCAACAAACCCCATCGAATAACCCACCTTACGAGTTGACCATCCTGATGCCTTGTTTGGATGAGGCAGAGACGCTGGAGATTTGCATTGGGAAAGCACGGCAATCCTTGACAGACCTTGGTATCAAGGGAGAGGTTTTAATCTCTGATAATGGCAGCACCGATGGCTCTCAAGAAATCGCGGTGCGCTGTGGCGCGCGCGTGGTGAACGCACCCACCCCCGGATATGGTGGGGCTTTGCAAGCCGGAATTGCGGCAGCGAACAGCAAATACATCATCATGGGAGATGCTGACGACAGCTATGATTTCAGCGACTTGGAACCCTTCGTGCTGAAATTACGTGAGGGCTATGATCTAGTCATGGGAAATCGATTCTTGGGTGGTGTAAAACCGGGTGCCATGCCCCCCTTACATCGTTACCTCGGTAACCCAGTGCTAAGTTTTTTAGGTCGACTTTTTTTCCGCAGCGGGATCCGTGATTTCCACTGTGGTTTACGAGGCTTTACAAAACAGGCCGCGCAGCGGATGGAGTTGCAAACGTCGGGTATGGAATTCGCCAGTGAAATGGTCGTTAAGGCGACCCTGATGGATATGAAAATTGTGGAAGTCCCGACAACGCTTTCCCCGGATGGGAGAACGCGCCCCCCTCACTTGCGTAGCTGGCGTGATGGTTGGCGGCATCTACGCTTTCTGCTGATGTACAGCCCTCGTTGGCTCTTCCTTTATCCTGGCTTCTTCTTGATGGCGGTCGGTTTGTTGCTGGTGCTCTTTTTGTCCACCAGTCCATTCTCATTTGGAACGGTCGTCCTCGATATTCACACGATGGTCTACGCATCGGTCATGGTTTTAACCGGCTTTCAGGCAATTTTATTTGCCGTCTACACGAATCACTATGCCGTCAACGAGGGCTTGGTCCCCGGTGATCCCATGATGCAAAAACTGGGTCGCTGGTTGAAACTGGAAACAGGATTGGTGATCGGCTGTCTTTTACTAGTCAGCGGATTTGCGACCACCCTCATATCGCTTTACCGATGGTCCCAAACCGGTTGGGGGGATCTTGATCCACACCAAACCATGCGACTTGTAATTCTTTCATCGCTTTGTATCGCGATGGGTGCGCAGGTTTGCTTTTCCAGTTTCTTTTTATCGATTCTCTCAATTCGAAAAATTCAGGCTTGAGAATTACTTGGGGGCGGCACTTCGGCCGTCTCAGTCAAACTAATAATTTGACGCCCCTGCTTTCGCAGAGCGAGCCAACTGCCCAAGAAAAAACAAAACCCAGCCATCGTAAATAGAGTTATCAGAATATTAGGCTGGACATACCGATGGGCACCCCAAGCCAACCATACATGAATGAGGCTGTAGAATAGGCTGCGGCCAAAAACGAAACACGCTCCCAAGACAACAACCGCCCCAAGATTCTGCAGGCGTTGTCGTGAAATCGGTTGGCATACTCCCCCAATAAACGTGCCAGCGCACAGCAAGCAAATTGCCAGCCAACGCCAGTCTTTCAGAAAGATTTTTACGCGATCCCGCAAACCCTGCTGAGGCATCTGACGCTTCACGGAAACACCCCATACCTCCTTGTCCGCTACGTCGGATTCTTCCACAAACTGAAAATCACATGCAAGCCGACGTGTTGTGTCCGGTAGATCCACGAGTTCGGAAGAGAGCTCGCCTGATGTTTCCCGGAGGAGACGTAAATGAAGGGGTTGCCAAATATCGAAGTTATCCATTTCACTGAGGGATAAATTTGCCAAAGGAAATCCGTCGGCACCCTTTTTAACAGGCACTTCCGCAATTAACTGATGGTCTTCCGTAAGAAGAGTTACGCGAGTCGCAACGCTTTCTGTAGCACTGCATTTCATGGTGATATGCAGCGACCCAATGCATCCTGTTCCCGCACGCCGCAACAAACCGCTATTAAAAATGCCAGCCGCTACGGAATTTTCCGGAAGTCGTATGGTCTGCTTTTCAATCATCGTCGGATTTAATTTAATGGAACTGCTGTAGAGCAGGCTTTCCCAAAATTGATGGGGCAAATCGGGTAACCAAGCCTGCCACAGCGGATCGATCGGAAACCGCGCATTTCGCCTCGCCAAGTGGCCGCGAAATTGTGCGTTACGAATCTGCTTTGCCGCAACCTTCATCTGTTGGTTAGAATTACGATTGACGCCGCCAAAACAATCGATGAGGTGCCAATTCAACCAGGGTCCGACTTCGCCCTGCAACCCGACATGGCGTTCCGCGCTATGAAAAGCCCCCCGTGCAGGATCCAGTAAAAGGCTCTTCCGCTGCTCCATCACTACGCTGTACTGGCAGGCAAGTTCAAGACTTTGCTGAGTGACAGGGACGAAACGGGTGCGTGCTGCGGGCTCGATCGAATAAAGCGTATTCATCAATTCTTTAAAGCCGCTCGCCTCGGTAGCGCACATTGCAGAAACTCGAAACCGGTCGTTGTGGTAGGCTTCTACGGTGCGTTCCGCCGACCATGCCATAAACAACGGCAGGAAAAATAAAATCAACCTCCAGCTGCGTTTTCGCTTCCCTATGCGAAAATCGAAATCTCTCCACCCACGCACGATGATCAGCAGCAGCAAAACCCCAAAGAACCCTAACAGGACGAGCATCTCATTTCGCATGAGCATAAATGCGGAAGCGACCACCCCTGACACCAGCGCCATGGAAATGGACCACTCGCTAAACGGTCGGCAGAGGAAGGGGATTACGGAAATAAGCAACAACAACAAAACGACGGCGATCAAAGGTTCGGTCATAAAGACCACGGATTGAAACATTAAATAGGGATGCCACAGAATCAACACTGCAACCAACAGACTCGACCAGTTGGATTTCGTCAGATGGAAAAAACTGATGCCCGCGAGGATCGCTGCCAATCCCAGCAACACGTCGAGGAAGAGCTTGTAAGGCACGCCCAATGCGGTAACCACGCCTGCCAACATTGACATGCCGGGCCGATGCAGTGGCAACATGGAAAACGGACTGCCAGCCGAAGAATAGCTTTCCGCAATTTGCGCGTAGTAAAAAGAATCGAATTCACCTGGCACGATACTATCTTGCGCTACCACGAACATGCGTGTGACAAGTGCCAAACCTAGCAACAACCACCACCACCGTGGGATGGAAGATGACGTTTCTGCTGCCTCAGAAGTCGATAAAAAATTTTGTTCCGGCATTACTTTTTCGGTTTCATCTCGCTACGACGACAGACGATCGCTAGGTGCTGGTGCTGCAAACGAGTTAGCACCAGAACGATGGGGAGATCCCCGTGTAACTTTATTTTAACAAAACGATCCATCAATTCCTGCCCGACACCGCGTTTCTTTAATTCCACGCTACCAGCATGATGCTTTTTTAAGACATCCTCCACTTCTCGTAGATCAACGCGGCACGCTTCCAAAACCTCAAATCTTTGCAAAGCCGGGTGAAAACAATCCCCGCCCGTTAGATAGGCAATATCTTCCGCCAAACGTTTAAGCTGAAACTCAGCGGCGATAAAATCCACCAACCTTGCTGCGATTAACGTCGGATGGGGTTCGTACAAATAGTCCCCTAATTGAGAAGTCAACGCTCTGTCGCCTCCTCCCTTTCCCACGTACTCGAAAAGTAAATCGCCGTTCTGATCAATCGCCGTTGCTGATCGAGCACCGGGGTGCCTTGCCGTTTCTCCAAACCATGCAAGCTGCTGCTTACACTCTTTACGATCTCCCAACCACTGAATTTCCTGTGGACGCCAATGCGCTGGCAAACGCGTGGCGGGTGCCAATTTGATGCCGCAATTGGGATGCCGTTGAACTAAATCTTCGAGATATCCAGCCGGCGGTGAAAAGTAGTCCAAGTTCGTGGTCCGGCGTTCTGCCGCGCGGCGATCCGGATCGATGTGAATCCAACATTCAGGATCGAGAACATGGGACTCGGCCAGTGCTTTTACAACCTGCACCTGTACCTGATTGATGTTTGAATTTTCTTGAGCCAACAGACAGGCGATAGGGTCAGCGTCCACGCCGGTCGCTTGCGTTACCTTGGCTAATGCCATCAGGTCCCCGCCCACCCCGCAACACAAATCTACCACTTGCTTCGCCGCCTCATATCGTCGCGCCTTATAGTGGGCCAAGGTCTCGCCCGTGGCTTGCTCTAATAATTGACGACGGAAAAACATGGAGTCAGCACGCGAAAATTTACGCTTCCCTAAGGGCCGCAAAGTCACTTGCTCTAACAACAGGCGGCATCGCGTGGGCGAGAGTCCCTGTTTTCTTAAAAACTTCAGATCAGCTAAGGCGTCAGAACCTCTCTCTGAGAGTCTCTGGAACCATGCCTGAGTGGCCTCCTCGACTAACCACCGCCAATCTTCGAGTTCCGATTTCTCCGAGTCTTTCAATTTATTGACTGCTCTCGCAAAGTACAAAATCCAATGAATCCGGTCGTGACGATCAACTTGTTTTAACCGGATGAGAAGAAATTGACACGCCCAAGTTCGTGAAAATCACCCCCTAGAAAAGAGCCAAACGTCAACGCCCGAATAATTTCTTTTGAGTGTAAATCACCGCCTTGATCAACCGATTACACAAGGTCTCGCTTCCATGCCCCCAACCCCGGTCCTCGAGACTGCAGTGAGTACCATGAAATTTAAAGCGATCTTCCTATTTGGGCTCGTTGGCCTGATCGTCAGCGCACCATTCCTGACTAATCCCGACACGACAGAAAACGGGCTTATGAATCCTCAAGGTGGCTGGGGTTTCTCCAACCCAGAATCAGGCGCCAACGCAGGTTCCAACAACCCAGTCTTTTCCGGGACCCCAGGCGCCAACGCGCCCTATCAATTTGCAAGTGGTGCGAACACGTACGTGCCTGCGGTATCGGTGAGCGGCAATAATGTGTCCACTCCGCCGCCCAGCAGTGCCCTCTCCGAGCCTGTTTATTACGCTTTCCTGAGCATGGACGAATTTCTGCGATTCGACGTTTCACCGGATTGGATTAAAAACCGCTGGCCCCGTGTCTCGACATTCCCCACGGAAAACAATCTGACCGGAATGCGGGTACCGCTGGTCAGTGGGCCCCGGCCTCAGGATATTCACGGATCCTTGACCTACTTCATTGACAGTAACCAACAGGTGCAGCGGATCGGGTTTCGCGGTCGCACGGGCGATGCATCCGATCTGGTGAATTTTGTGCAACAACAGGGCTATAAACGGCAAAAATCAAACGGAGCAGGCCTGTTCACAAAGAAAAGTTGGGGACGCACCAAAGGGGCGTTAAGGCTTGATCACCCGCCCGTAACTCAAAAAGAACTCCCTAACGAAAAACTCATTGTGCTTTTCGAAATTACCAATCCATCCGGAAACCTGGGGATTAGCCAAAACACCCAGAACATCCTAAATGCGATGGAAAAGATGCCCTAAAAGACCCGGCACGGCACCTTGGAAAATGGATCAGCCGGGACTTTGTTTCATTAACAAGTTATCCCCCACTTAACCAAGATTCAGGGCCTGGGTAAGTTTGAATTCTTGGCGATCTTTGTCGATCAATGGGCCTATACAGCAGGAAAAATTGGGCTCTGATTTTTTCTGCCCAAAATTCGATTCAGGTGGTTTGACAACCCTGCTAGCAACCCTACACTGGCCTTCCTCGCGACAAGTTTGGATCTCTATCGAAAAAATGATTTTTCAGGAGAGCATGCTTCCGCGACGTTTCGATAACTTTTTTGTTCGAAAATCATACGTCGTCTCAGTTGTTCTGGACATCACGCCCAACGCTGTTGGTGATCTCTGCCAACCCATAACGGGGTCGTCGTATGCGCACACAGGAAGTGCCAATAAGTGACGCGGTCCCTTACGGAAATTCGACAAGCCATTGCTTGGCAACTAAAAGAATCAATCGGCGAAGACCGATTCGATTTGTGGTTCAGCGAAGACCATTCGCTATCGATCGAAAACGGGCAACTAATCGTTTCGGCCGGTGACGAGCTATCTCTCAAGTTCATACAACAGCAATTTCATCAACCGCTTCGCGAGTCGATGGAAGCGGTGCTGGGAAACCGCGTCAGCCTGCGTTTTATCGTGCACGAAGAAAAAACAATCGTGCACGCGGAAAAAACGGATTGCGTAAAACAACACGCATTATTTTCCGCTGACCAATTAGTCGAAGCAGGCATGCAACCAACACCGACCGGCGAGTTGCGTGAGAAGCCCAAACCCAATCGTCGACGCAATACGCGACGTCACGATGCGGCACATGAGATGCCTTTGCTGACTGGGCGTACCCCTCAGGAATCCCAAAGCCTCGATGCCTTCCAATTCGGCAAAAAGAATCTGTTGCTGGAAACTGCGATCCAAGAATTGTTCGCCGAGCCCGGAAAATTCAACCCTCTGGTGTTGCACGGACCGGTTGGGTGCGGCAAATCTCACTTGGTAACTGCGATTG
Organism: Planctomycetaceae bacterium; assembly: GCA_024232675.1. Classification (GTDB taxonomy): domain Bacteria; phylum Planctomycetota; class Planctomycetia; order Pirellulales; family Pirellulaceae; genus CAJQPP01. Next base: position 139 of record JAAEPL010000347.1, on the reverse strand, counting down.
TCGCGCGAGCACGCCAAACTCGCCAGTTCCGTCGCTGCGTCAACATTACAGCCGAACAGTTCACCTCCAGTTTCATTGACGCTTTGCAAAATCGTCGACTCACTGATTTTCGCAGCAAGTTCCGCAATCTCGATTTACT
>JAAEPL010000346.1 GCA_024232675.1 Planctomycetaceae bacterium | reverse complement strand
GTTTGCAGAGTGTGGGGATGAATTGGCGGCCGTTATCGTTGAGCCCGTCGCCGGCAACATGGGACTCGTTCCTCCAACAGCGGGATTTTTAGAGGGCCTGCGAAACCTCTGCGACGCATCTAAAACGTTGTTGATTTTCGACGAGGTGATGACAGGGTTTCGTGTTGGGCCCGGTGGCGCGCAAGAAATTTATGGTGTGCGGCCTGATTTGACGGCACTGGGGAAGGTCATAGGTGGGGGATTACCGGTGGGAGCGTACGGAGGGAGACGCGATGTCATGCAAATGGTGGCTCCCGTCGGGCCGATGTATCAAGCAGGGACGCTCTCAGGGAATCCTCTCGCGATGGCTGCGGGAATGGCAACGCTGGAGACGTTGGGATTGGAAGGGCATTGGGCTAGATTGCATGAGTACGGAAGGAAATTAGATGAAGGGCTGCTCGCAGCGGCCCAGCAATTTGAATTACCGGTTGTCATAAATCGAGTCGGTACGATGAGCGGAATGTATTTCCTGAAGGATCGCCCTCAGGATTGGCAGCAGGTTAGCCAAGCGAATAGTGCGCAGTTCAAAATATTCTTCCACGCCATGCTTGAGCACGGAGTCTTTTTGGCGCCCTCGCCATTCGAGGCGGCCTTTATATCGACCGCTCATGACGAGGAGGCACTTGCGATAACACTGCAAGCCGCCCATGCCGCGTTCCAAGCTGTGGCAGAAAAGAGTCCCGCCGCATCTTAAACATTATTCGTGTCGTTCCTCTTGGGGTTCGACGCGATGCTTGCCAAGATCATTTTGATAGCATCGGATACATAGCTTCTGCAAACGCAACGCCAACGTTGTAAAAGAAAACCGGAGATCCAAGGTAATGGTAAGGTCGGTCATTGCCAAAGTTTTGCCATTTTTCGATATCGCGATTTTTCTTATCGGCCCAATGCGTTTCGAATGCGGCTTCCGCTTCGGTATCCCAGAAATCAGCCGTGCGTATGGTGGTAACCGTATTTTGAAATTCACTTTGTTCGGCAACGGCGGCCTGCGCGTCCGCTATCTGTTTAATTTTGCCTTTTTGCTTAGCTCCCTGATGTCCCATAGCACCAATCACGACCGGTAGATTGGGTCGATTCAAATCTTTGCGAATGTCGCGTATGAAACCGGCCATGTTCTCTTCGTAGTCGGCGACCGAGGTGGGGGCATATTGGTCATTCCAACCTTGGAACCAAACAAACCCGGCAATTTCATAACCTTGACCTTGATACTCGGGCGCGTAGGTCTTTAGATCTCCGAGTACCATTTTCACCTCCTCCATCATCAACCGGTAGAAATGACCGTAGCCTTTTTCATACTCCTCTTTGGTCAGTTCCGGTTTGCGTTTTTGTTGTTTCTTGACGACCTCATCAATGGAGTCAGGGATGCCACGACTGGGCGAACGGAAATCACGATCGAGAGATTTACCGCCCCACGCTGTTTTGATGATCAAAATGTTTTCGTCTAGTAGATCTCCCATGGCCCATCCGAATCCCAGTTCGGGACCAAATAATTTCTGACTGTCTTTTTGGCTAATGCCGTATCCCATCGTGAGTTTGCCATGCCGTTGCCCACGATTTCCAAGATAGTCAATCCACACATCGTCGCGTTCCGCCCACTGGTCCCCGGTTTTTAAGTGTTGGAAACGCGCCTTTTTTTGAGGATCGGCGAGTTGTCGATTCATGGTCTCAGCACTGCCCTTTCCTTCCATATTGCTTTGACCAGCAAGAATGAAAATTTGCAGCTTACCTTGTTTTTCCTGAGCGTGAATTTCAGGAAGCTGGGACGTGATGACGCTGAGAACTGTTAACAACAGAACCGTAGTTCGCAATATCATGGAAATACCTCATGGTATGGGGGAGGGGCTTGGTGGTAAGATCGTCAGTCTAATCTAAGTATTTATTTGGCAAAATAAAACCTGATGAAATGCCGCCTGTCGTCTTTTCTCAGTGGGCAATTCTGGAGTGTCATCACCCGAATGAGCTTCCGTTTACATGCTCTCTGGTAAAGTAAGCTTATGCGCTTCAAGCGATTTGTTTGAAGACGATGGTGCGGTGTCGCAGGCAATGCCCGCTCAGTCGTTATTGAGTGAAGTGCTGATTCATGCCCATGTTCCTTATCAAGGCTAATTTCAAAACATGAGCGGTAGGCAAGAAAAAGTGGCCTCGCGAGTCCCATTTCTGGCTTTCGTCATTCACCAAACGCAGCCAGGCTTCATGGACCAGCGCTGTGGGCTGCCACGTTTGTCCAGGCTTTTCGGAGGAGAGACGCCATTTCGCAAGGCGTCTTAGTTCTTCGTAGACCTTGGGCAGAAGGTCGTCCTTGGCACCCTCATCCCCAGTATCGATCAATTTCATGATCCGTGTGACGTCACTCATAGGATCCCTTTCAATATCTCCTGAGGTTGGCTTCTCTTATACCAGCAAAATTAAATTGGATTTCGTAGACTGAATTTTAATTTTTTAGTGAGGCGCTGAGAGACAAAAAATTGCATGAATGTTTAGCCCCCGAAAGTGGGAAGATTTACAAAATACGCCTTTTGAAGGCGAGGTGATTTGTGGACCGGCAGTACAAGAACCATTACGAGTTGCGACAGAGCATCCACCACCGTGCTTTGACGGGTTGTGCGAAAAACAATGGAAGACGATATGTCTGGCAAAAAGCTAGTCGAACGACTGCAGGAAATGGAAGGTATCAGAGGCTCGCTTTGCAGAAGTCGTCTCCAGCGAAACTTTGGCAACGTGGCTTGAATGCGGTGGCGTTGGGCTTGGTCGCCAGCGTCAGCGGTCTCTTGTTGTTGTGGTTCTTGCAGAATCTGGCTGTGGCTTCCGCCGATCCTTAAGTGCTCCATACCACACTCCCCTATTCAATCGGGGATGTGCCTCAATTATTACAATGATTTGGAAATTACGCTAATATACTGTCCGGTTTAATAACGGAATGAACTCAGTCTCAAGCTTGGATGCGAGATACTTCTATGAATCAATATCCTTCGTTACCCAAGGATCGCGCGTTTTGGGGGATTACGTTGACCCAGTTTTTGGGTGCATTCAACGACAACGTTTTTAAGATGTTGCTGTTTCTGATTTGTGCAGATTATGTGGCAAACGTAGGCAGCGAGAAGGGCGATTATTTTGATCCCTATCAAACGTTAGCGAGTTTGCTTTTCGCTTTTGCCTTTGTCATGTTCTCGGGTTTTGCGGGTTTCCTTTCCGATCGTTTCGCCAAGAAAAAGATTGTGATCGCCTGTAAGGTGGCAGAGATCGTGGTCATGTGTTTGGGATTCTTAGTGTTTTTAACGGGAAGTGTCGGGACAACCTCATTCTTGGTGTTTTTGTTTGGAGTGCTTTTTTTAATGGGGACCCAATCGGCGTTTTTCGGTCCTTCCAAATTCGGCATCCTTCCCGAAATGTTTTCAGACACGGATTTGCCCGTCGTCAATGGCGTGATTCTGGGGACCACTTTCTTGGCGATTATTTTTGGAACTGCCATCGCCGGTCTATTAAAAGAGGCGTTGGGTGATCAACTTTGGGTGATCAGTCTGTTGTGTATTATCTTGGCGTTCATTGGAACAGGCACGGCTCTTTTATTACGCCGCACGCCACCCGCCCAATCGGACTTAAGGTTCCACGGTGCTAACTGGTTTGGTGAACCGGCAATTTGGAAGCGAGTTTTTTCTGATAGCTTGTTAATCAAAGTACTGCTGGTTTATTCGACGTTTTGGTTCGTCGGAGGTGTGGTGGCCTTAACCATTACGCTGGTGGGGCGTATTCAATTAGAACTCTCCGAGGGTGCCACGTCTTTTCTCAATGCGGGCATGGGTTTAGGAATTGGAACGGGTTCCGTTGTGGCCGCAGCGATTTCGAAAAAAGACGTGCGATTTGGGTTGGTTAAGATTGGTTGTGTGGGAATGTTCGCCGGCCTCGGCTTAGCCGCACTATTTGCGGTCGTCGATTTCGGGGCTGGTCTGCAGGTTTGGCTTTTCGGGATTTCGTTGGCGATTGGTGGTTTTTTTGGCGGTTGGGTCGCAGTGCCGTTGCAGGTGTTCATCCAGTCGCATCCACCTAGCGAATTGAAGGGTCGCATTATTGCGGTCATGAATATGATGACATGGATCGGGATCCTGTCCGCCTCGATCTATTATTTTTCGGTTTTGGCAGTAACCGGTTTTCAAATGGATCCCAGTTGGATTTTGTTGACATTGGCCATTATCATGCTGTGCATGGCGTTCGTACCGATCAAGACGTCAGAGCATCTTAAAGAGGAAAGGGTGGAGGCCTGATTCCACCGCCCTCAATTTGCCGCCGGAGTTTTATAAAAGAGGGCGCAGGGATAGGCCTGCGAGTTTGAAAAAGGCGGTTTTGGTATCCTTGCCGGGGGTCTATTCCGTGGAAGCCATTTGTTCGCGAGCACTGGCCAATGACTCCAACGCCAACTCCAAGTACTCGGGACTGTCGTGTTTTAGCAATGCTTCAAAGTGCTCTTCAGGCGATTCTTCCCAACGCAGCCATGCCGT
>JAAEPL010000345.1 GCA_024232675.1 Planctomycetaceae bacterium | reverse complement strand
CCAAACGCCCAGCCATGGACCATCAGGATTTTCATCCAGTCACCTTACTTGAAATATTACGTTGCATCGCACTCAGGAAATGCTCGACTTGCTCAAAAGTATGTATCGCTGAAAGCGAAACTCGCAAACGCGCTGCTCCTGCCGGTACCGTTGGGGGTCGAATCGCGCCCACCAAAAAACCCGATTCGAGCAAATCGTTTGCCACCGCCAACACTTGGGAATTTTCCGGCAATAGGATGGGAATTATCTGACTATCAGACTGCAGCGTATTCAGACCCAGCGCCTGTAGTCCCTCGCGTAACCGTTGAGATAGCCGCAACAAATGAGCACGTTCTTCCTCCATTTGGGGAACAAGATCCAGGGCCGCATCAATCGCACCGAGCACCGCCGGTGGTAAACCGGTGGAATAGATCAAACCGGCGCAGCGATTAATTAGGTAATTTCGTATTTCCTGAGAACAGGCAACATAAGCTCCGTAGGAACCCAACGCTTTCCCAAACGTGCCTATCACCACTTCACAGGATTCGCTTTCCTTGTGTGTGCCTGATTCGCAGGGAGTCGCCATTAAACCCATACCACGTGGACCCAATACACCCGTGGCGTGGGCCTCATCGATGTACAGCAAAGCGTCGTATTTTTGTGCCAGTGCCCGAGCTTGTGCGACATCGAGTCGATCACCCTCCATGGAAAAGACACTTTCTGTGGCGATCAGAGCCGATTCACCTTGGCCCAAGCCGCTTTCCAGCAGTTCATCAAGATGCCTCAAATCGTTGTGGCGGTACCGTGATTGTTTGAGGCCTGAGGCGGCTAACCCGAAATGAAAACTGGCATGGCAAAGTCGATCGGTGAACACCCGAATGGTCGAAGTTTGATGCAGGGGCCGTTGTAGCAGGGCTGCCAACACCGCGCTGTTAACTTGAAACCCCGAACCAAAGATCAATGCCGATTCAGTTCCTTTAGCGCGCGATAGCTTCTGTTCTAACTCTGTTAACGCATCGAAATTCCCTGATATCAAACGCGATGCACGAGCCCCCACACCCAAATCCTGCATCCAACGCGTAGCACGGGCGATCAGTTCCGGGTGATGGGCGAGGCCCAAATAATCGTTCGACGCGAAATCGACGACCTCGCGACCATCCAACTCAATGCGTCCCGCCGCCAGGGGGGTCACGTTTCGCAGTTGACGGACTTGATCCTCGGGTAAAGAGGTCAGCCATTGGTGAATAGATTGTTGCAGGGTCATGGCAACAGTTTAGCAGATGCCGACATCGAAAAATAACCAAGACCGATTTGGGCTCGTCAGCGATTATCAGCGTGAACTGCTAAGCGGGGTTTTGGTTCCGTGCACCGACATAGGATTCAATTCGCCACCGCGACCCAGCATTTGCAAAACTGATTCCGCGACACAGCGGCCCAAAGGTACACTTTCGGTATAGTCAAAACTAATGGAATCACCGCGCCACCAATTTTTGTACGGCCCTGTTTTTCCGTCTTTGACAACCTGCCAAACGTCGCTGATTTTGACGTCCGGAAATTCCGCCATTACGGCAGCAGCCCAGTGGTTTTGCAGGTCCATACGCCCCCGCACAAGGCCCGTTAACGGTTGATCCGCATCTCCAGCGGGATAGCCATTCGGGATGGGCGTACTGTTAACCCAAACTAGTTTTGCCCCGGTACGCTTCAAAAGCCGAATCGCATTTCTCAAATTTTCTTGATATTCTTCACGCGATTGTGAGTCATCTCGAATGCCATAATTTAACGCAATGACATCCCATGTTGGCTCGCTTGGATCGAGCTGCCCGACATAATGATGCAACCGATCCCAATTGTTCGACGCACCAGTCCAGGCCGGTGGATGATGCACGTTGGCTCGGCCTCGGAGCGCTTCGATTAAAGGGCGTTGGTAATCATAACTGGTGATGTCACCTAAGGAGAGCACGTTCGGCAAGCTTGGGTCAAACCCACCCGTGGGATCTCCGATGTAATCAAACCGAATTCGAGACGCAATGATGGCGTCGCCTTCGACTGAGCCTTGCACCCACACGGATGTTTGCATGGGTACTAAATCCATGATCGAAAAACCCGCAAGTAATCCTCGGCGCTTACCTAACTCTATCGCATAGACGCCACCATTATCGGCAAGTAAAAATTGACCGGTCGTGGGACTCTTTCTGAGTTCTCCCCCAAAACTGAGGTCGGTCCGTTCCAGCGGTCGATCAGAAATGGTGAAACGGTCGAGGATACGTACCGCTTGTCCCAGTACTTTCTCTTTTTCCGCTTCGTTCCGGAAAGTCGTGGTGACAAAAGTTGGATCGGGTAATTTCCAAGTGACAACTTCATCGTTAGCCGCTTCCCCATCGTCTGCCGAGAGCATCAGAGAAAAACTGACCGTGTGGTTGTCCAAATCAAATTCTGGTTTATTCAGCTTCAGCAACATGGGAGTCCCGTTAGGGATCTGCACATTATGGACTTTGTCGAGTGATTGCAGCGTGAATGAATACTTGCGGCAGTCCAGTACAAGGCCATTGACTCGCACCTCATCGATCAGCTGAGGGGACAGCACCTGCGCCTCGACCGAAATCTGGCAAACGCCAGGCACGATTGGAAATAGTAAAGCGATAGCAAGAATGAATCGATTCATTTTCATATTCGGGTCAAACGAAAGAGTCAGCCAATTTTATTCGAGTTCTCGGATTGAGGCAGCGCGAATCTCCGCTAACAAGGGTCCAATTCTTTCGTTTTTTTTGCTGTCGAACGCAGGCTCAGCAAAATAGGTAAGCGATGGCCGATCTGAGAGCTTTCCAAGCCTTACACCACTCGTACCGCTGCCGTCTCGCGGATACGTCCATGGGGAGGCCCCCGCTCAGCCTGCGCCTACATAATGAGCGTCGGCTGCGGTATGATGGGCGACTTAGATAATCAGTCAAAACCCTGTCAGTTTTAGAAGTGAGGCATGCGATGAGATTCCTTTTATTGGCTGCATTTATGTGCGCCAGTATTTTGATGCCGCAATGTACGGAGGCCCAGCAAATCAATTACCCGGATACCAAGACCGTAGACCACCTAGACGAATATCACGGCGTCCCTGTACCCGACCGATTCCAGTGGCTGGAAAACGACGTTCGCGAGGATTCGGAAGTCGCCGATTGGGTTGCCGCCCAAAATAAAGTCACCTTCGATTACCTAGAAACACTGCCGTACCGCGAAGCCATTGAAGATCGTATTACGAAGCTGTGGAATTATGAAAAATTTAGCGCACCGTTTCGAGTGGGCGATGTCTATTACTTGACGAGAAACGACGGTCTACAGAATCAAAATGTGTTGTATCGCATGGATACTTTGCAGAGCGAACCAGTCATGGTTCTGGACCCAAACACGTGGTCCAAAGACGGCACCAAGGCCTTGGGTGGACTGACTTTCTCGGACGACGGCCGGTACATGGCCTACGGCATTCAGGACGGCGGTTCCGATTGGCGGACTTGGCGTATTATGGACACCACCACCGGCAATTTACTGGATGACCAACTCGAATGGCTTAAGTTTGGCGGCATCAGCTGGTTACCCGATAATTCGGGTTTCTACTACAGCCGTTTTCCCGAACCTCAAGAGGGAGAAACCTTTCAAAGTACTAACTTGAACAGCAAGATTTACTTTCACAAACTTGGCACACCTCAATCAGATGACAAACTGGTTTACGAAGACCCCGAGCATCCCGAATGGGGATTCGCACCTTCGGTAACGGAAGATGGCGATTACTTGATCGTTAGCGTGTGGAAGGGTACCGACAGCCGGAACCAGTTTTATTACATGCCACTGGGTCAAGAGGACGCCCCGCTGACGAAAATGATTGACAACTTTGAAAATGAATACACCTATGTCGGCAACTACGGCAGCGAGTTCATTTTCAAAACTGATTTAGATGCTCCCAACGGTAAAGTCGTGACCATCGATGTCAACGATCCCAAAACCATCAAGACCATCATCCCCGAATCGCAGGAAGCTTTGTCGGGTGTCAACTTGGTCAATCACATGCTGGTGGCAGATTATTTGAAAGACGCCAAAACCGACATTCGCATGTTCGACAAAGAGGGTAACCATTTGAGGAATGTTGAATTTCCTGGGATCGGAACTGCTGGCGGATTCGGCGGAAAGAAAGATCACACCGAGACGTTTTATTCATTTAGCAGTTTTGCTACGCCGCCGAGCGTTTACCGCTATGACATGGAAACTGGAGAGAGCAGCTTGATCCGACAGGCCGAGGTCGATTTCGATCCGGCCGACTATGAAGTGACGCAGGTCTTTTATGAGAGCAAAGACGGAACGAAAATTCCTATGTTCATCGCTCACAAAATCGGGTTAGAACTCAACGGTAAAAACCCCACGTTACTGTACGGATACGGCGGCTTTAATATTTCGTTAACACCGGGTTTCAGCGTGACCCGCCTGCAATGGATGGAGATGGGCGGTGTCTTGGCGGTGGCTAATTTACGGGGCGGTGGAGAGTACGGCCAGAAATGGCACAAAGCCGGTACTAAAACCAACAAGCAAAATGTCTTTGATGACTTCATCGCTGCTGCCGAGTGGTTAATTGATCACAAATATACATCTCCGGAAAACCTCGCCATTCAAGGTGGCAGTAACGGAGGCCTGTTGGTAGGAGCTTGCATGGCCCAACGACCCGATTTGTTCGGGGCTTGTCTGCCCGCTGTGGGCGTCATGGATATGCTGAAGTTCCAGAATTGGACGGCCGGACGTTACTGGGTAGACGACTACGGTTGCTCTACAAACAGCAAAGAGGAGTTCGATGCCCTCTTTGCCTACTCCCCGTACCACAACCTGGTCAATGGAACGCAATACCCGCCCACCCTGGTCACCACAGCCGATACCGACGACCGCGTCGTACCGGGTCACAGTTTCAAGTTTGCTGCTCGACTGCAGGAAGCTCATGAAGGTAATAATCCCGTCATGATTCGCATTGAGACCCGAGCCGGTCACGGTAGCGGTAAACCGACCTCCATGAGAATTGAAGAAGCGGCTGATCAATGGGCCTTTTTGGCAAAGCATTTGGGGCTGGCACCCAACTTTGAAAAATAATGGCTTCTTGGATTAATGGTTATACGCCAGTCGATTTTTCGGCTGGCGTTTTTTTCTTCATCAACCACCGCCCGCATCGCCGTTTCAATAACCTTTTCGCTGTTTCAGTTGGTCGATATGTCCGCAGCCAGTTCGTTTGATTTTTCCGATATCTCCCGTGCCATGCGGCGGGATCAGCATCGTTTGCGCCGACAGTATCAGCAAATTCAAGACAAGGAACGTCAAGGACAAGATCAAACCGCCAAACGAGAACAATGGCAAACCGCCCTCGAAAAATCGGTCGTCCTACGCAGCCTGCGGAAACAGAACCAACCCCATCCCATAGTCGATCCAGACCTGCCCATCGCGGAAAGGGTAGACGAAATTTCAACGGCCATTCGGGATCACCAAGTCGTCGTTATTAGTGGTGAAACCGGTTCCGGAAAATCCACTCAGCTGCCCCTCATCTGCCTGCAGCTCGGTTTGGGGGAAAGCGGTTTTATCGGGCACACGCAACCTCGCCGGATTGCCGCACGAGGTGTGTCCGCCAGAATCGCGGAACAATTAAACACGCGCATCGGTAATTTGGTGGGTTACAAAATTCGTTTTGGTGACGAAACGGGCCCCGAAACACTGATCAAGGTCATGACCGATGGCATCCTATTAGCCGAAACCGGATCCGATCGATTTCTTGATGGTTACGAGGTAATCATTATTGATGAGGCCCATGAGAGATCATTGAACATCGATTTTTTGATGGGTTACATCAAGCGACTATTGCCCAAGCGACCCGATCTAAAAGTAATTATTACTTCCGCCACGATCGATACAGAAAAATTTGCGACCCACTTCACCATCGATCCTGAGCGTCCAGTCCCCATTATTCAGGTTGAAGGGCGAACCTACCCGGTCGACATTGAATACCACCCGGTGGGGTTTGATCGAGCTGGTAACGAGATCGATCAGGATGTTGAGTCAGCAACTGTGGCAGCGGTGCACGACCTAGCAAGTCGCGATCGTGGTGACATGCTTGTCTTTTTACCCACGGAAATGGCCATTCGTAACTTGGCCAAGAAGCTGAGATCGCGTTCTTTGCCGGGTGACGGTTCCAATCGAACCGAGGTGTTACCGCTTTATGCTCGACTTTCCACAGATCAACAGAACTCCATCTTCAAACCAGGAGCGGCGCGTCGAATCGTGTTAGCGACCAACGTTGCCGAATCGTCTATCACCGTTCCGCGGATACGATACGTCATCGATCAAGGTCTAGCGAGAATCAGTCGTTACGCACCACGAAGCAAGGTGCAACGTTTACCCATTGAATCGATTTCTCAGGCATCAGCTGACCAACGAGCCGGGCGATGCGGACGTTTGGGTCCCGGCATTTGCATTCGCTTGTATGCCCAAGAGGATTTTCAAAACCGAGCGCGATTTACAACGCCTGAAATTCGCCGAACCAACCTGGCATCCGTAATTCTGCAAACCCGAGCATTGCGCCTCGGCACGATTGAGGAATTCCCCTTCATTGAAACGCCATCGTCCGAATCTATCCGTGACGGTTATAAAACGTTATTTGAAATTGGCGCGCTGGATCACCGTCGCGACCTGACGCCCCTTGGAAAACAATTGAGTCGATTGCCGGTTGACCCCCGCATCGGCCGAATTCTTTACGCGGCCAGCGACGAAGGATGCTTGGCTGAAATTTTAATTATCGCGGCCGCATTAGAGGTTCAGGATCCCCGCGTGCGACCGGCTGAAAAACAAGCGGCAGCGGATGAAGCCCATGCCAAATTTCACGATGAACGATCCGATTTCATTGCCAAATTGAACCTTTGGAACTGGCTACACGAACGCCGCGAGAGTCTTTCGCGGAGCCAATTTCGTAAAGCTTGTGCTCAAAACTTTCTATCGTATATGCAGGTTCAGCAATGGATGGATGTTTATCGACAGCTGCGTTCCATGGTAAAGGATCATCGACTGATATGGTCCAGTGCTCCGGATGGTTACGCGGCGATTCATCAATCCCTTTTAACAGGCCTGCTTTCGGGAGTCGCCATGCGAGCCGATCGCCGAGAATATACAGGCCAGGGCGGCATTAAGTTCTTTCTCTGGCCTGGGTCTGGGTTGGTAAAAATTAAACAAAACAATCCCCAGCAAAAGAAATCGACCGAGCAAAAACAAGATGGCAATTCGGGGGGCCTACCTACCTGGATCTTGGTGGCCGAAATTGTAGAGACCGCTAATCGATATGGAAGAACTGCAGCGTGGATTGACCCCGACTGGATTGAGCCACGAGCCGATCACTTGTTAAAGCGGACCTATTCAGAACCGCATTGGAGTAAAAAACGCCAATCAGCAATGGCTTATGAAAAAGTTTCTCTGTTCGGCCTGCCCATCGTTAATGGTCGACCGGTGCGGTACGGGAATATTGACCCCGACCATTCGCGACAGTTATTAATCGAACAGGGATTAGTGGCTGACCAAATGAAACGCGATTTCCCGTTCTTAACACATAATCGCAAAACGCTCGCCGATATCGAGACGTTGGCGGCCAAGACTCGAAAACGAGATCTCATTATTGATGAATACCGCATCAAACACTTTTATGACGATCGTTTGCCAGCGGAGGTGTTCGACGGCGGAGAATTGGCGGGCGCCTTGAAAAGAGATTCTGCACTGGATCAGCGACTCCGTATCTCTCCGGAAGACCTCACACCCGATGAGGCGACCTCAATTGCGTCAGAAGATTTCCCCAATGAAATG
>JAAEPL010000344.1 GCA_024232675.1 Planctomycetaceae bacterium | reverse complement strand
GAGACAACGCGTGGCTGGCAAGCGACATTGGATCGTTACAAGAAAAAGTACGCGACCGCCGAAATGATGGGGCAGCTAGAGTTTGAGAATATCGAAGTTCAGAAACTATCAACGAATGTCGCCTTGGTATTAGGTGAATGGGAGCTGACGCGAAAATCTGATAAGCCTCACGGTAACTTTAGTCTGGTGTTACAAAGAACAGATGGCGTCTGGCGGATCGTGCACGATCACAGTTCGCTTTATGAAGAAAAGGCTCCCACCACCGATCAGCCAACGCAGGACCAGTCACATTAATTTCCCCGTTTGTGGGTGTGCGTGAAACCTAACCGCGGTCATCAAGGTATAGATGCCCGACACAGAAGGCAGAGTGGAATGGCACCAAGAAAAACTCGCATATTGATCGGCATCCTTATCTGGACAGTTCTGCTGGGCTGGTTCGGCTGGCGATATATCCCAAGTTGGTTTGGGGAACGCTCGCCCACCACAAAGTCGCTGATGCAATTTGTGTTCGAGAAGCAAAGCGGTCGAGAATTGCATTTTGAGTTCGTCTCGAATGTGCGAATTGGCGATCCGATTTTTTTTGAGCGAGAAGGGGAGTTGGTGCAGGTTGGCAAAATTGCGCAGGTTGATTCGTTGGAGTCGCAAGATTACCAAACGGTATCGACGCAATGGGCACGGGCAACGTTCTTTTCTTCGGCACCGGAACTTCAGCCGCGTGATTATTTAACGTTGCACGAAACGCCCGAATCGATGGATTGGGTTGCAAGATTTTTGTTTCCTCGGGAAAAACGTCTGCGGATTGCTGAATTAGTCACCGACGTCTACGCAACGCATTCGCAGGAAATTCTCAGTGACTTGATGCCGATACTTTTAGGCGTCTGGACGGAGGCTAGTTTTCTGATACGTGACGAATTGTTGTTGTCACTCGAACGCCACAAACCGGAATTTGAGGCGCTGGGGCGTAAGTACCAAACGGAAATTGTCGAACAGCAATTGATCCCTCTTTTAGGAGAAGAGATTTGGCCGGTCGTGTTAAAGCAAACCAAACCCATTTTGGAAATCGTAGGTAAAGAGATCTGGGAGCGTGCCTCCGTATTTCGTTTTGGTTGGCGTGCCATGTACGACGCTTCTCCGTTGCCTTCGCGAAATTTGACGCAATCTGAATTTACTCGGCTGGTTGAGCAAGATGCGGTACCTGTGTTGCAGCAAAATATGCCGCAGTTCATGAGAGCCCAGCAGGCAATTCTTTATGACATTTCCCAAAACCGGCAGGTGCAAAGGGTGCTGACCGGTAGCCTTGAGGAAATTGTCGAAGACCCTGAAATGCAGGAGTTGATTCTGCAAATCCTCAAAGAAGCGATTCTGGAAAATGAACCGCTTAATCAATTGCTCAAGGAAATCTGGAAGCGTGAGGACCTGCAGCAAGTCTTGGAATTGACGGACGCGCGGTTGGAACCGACGGTGGTTAACATCGGCGAAGAAGTTTTTGGGTCGCCCTACAACGGAGTGACGCCGGAGTTCGCACGGATTCTGCGTAACAAGATCTTGCTCAAAGACGAACGCTGGCTTGTACTGCAGCAACCCGCTCCGGAGCAAGCGGTGGCATCGGTGGTCCAGGACAATGATGATCCTCAGGTCATGATGGTCCTGCCTGGAAAGTCCAATTTGGAAAATCCCTTTTATTACCCGGCGAAAGAACGTTGACAGAAACCCCATCCCCACAGGAATCGACGCCTTCTAATAACGAAGATTCCGGTACCAAAAAACTCCCTCAGGAGTGCATCGCGATCAGCGACCTGACTGTCGTTGCGGGAGATCGTACGCTATTACAAAACACATCAGCCGTGGTTCCCAAAGGGAAAATTACGCTATTGGTCGGGCCAAGTGGCGTAGGCAAATCGGTATTGATGAAAATCATCGCCGGGTTGATAACTCGGCAACACGATTCGATCGATTTCACGGGTCAAATTCGCGTCAATGGTGAGGTCGGAAAACGCGGAGATTGTGGCGTCGTTTTCCAGTCCTTCGCGCTCTTCGATGAACTTTCGCCCAATGGGAACGTGCAGTTTGCCGAGTCCCACGCCAGCCAGCCTTTACAGACACAGCCAGCTGATTTGCTGAGGGAATTAAATGTCCCCAATGACGTCAGAACGGTACTTCTGAGCGGTGGTCAGCGTCAACGATTGGCGATCGCCAGAACGCTGGCGTATAACCCACCCGTGATTCTCTACGATGAGCCGACCTCCGGCCTCGATCCTGAAAACTCCCGCAAAGTTGGAGAGCTGATACGGCAGACTTCGCTGTTACATAAAAAAACATCGGTC
>JAAEPL010000343.1 GCA_024232675.1 Planctomycetaceae bacterium | reverse complement strand
TCCATGATGCGATCGCGAATGCTAAGCGAGTGTGGGCTTCGGCATTTAACGATCAGGTATTGGATGAGCAAATGCGTTGCGGGGCGGATTTATCTGAAATTGCGATGGGTGTCATTATCCAGCGTATGGTGGACCCACTGATTTCTGGGGTTTGCTATACCTCCAATCCAAAGACCGGATGCACACGCGAGATGGTGGTCAGCACTTTGTGGGGAGCCGGAAATAGCTCGGCTTCCGCGGATATCGCCTGTGACACCTTTACGTTTGATAAACGCACACACGGGTATCATCCTGATATCGCTGACAAGAAACGCTTCTTTCGACGTGACGATAATTCAAGCAAAGAGTATCGCGAAGGGGAAGTCAAAGCTGGTGACCGAAGCAAGGCGACGTTGAATGAAGACGAATTGAATGTCGTGGCACTTACGGCGTTGGAGGTTGAAAGTAGTTGTCATCGTCCTCAAAGTGTTGAATTTTGTTTTGATAAGCAACGCCGCTTGGTGATCCTGCAATCCCAAACGCTACCTCAAGAAAAGCAAGTTGGGCCGGCGCTGGGAAATCGCATTGAATGGGGACTAACAAAATCACTGCAAGGCTGTGCCGGTGTGACCTGTCCAATGACCTTTAGTGTTTACCAAAAAGCGTTTTCTTTGGCCGGTCACTCTTTGGAAAAAATTACCGGTGTTGCGGAGTCGCGTAGGGCGAAGCAGCGGAACCTGATCAAAAACATGCTGGGTCTGATTCAGGGGCGCATTTATCTTAATCTTGAAGCTTGCGAAGAATTGTGCCGGAGTTGCAGGGGGACGAACTTCCCACCCTCAGTCATTCAGTCTGTTTTGGGGTTGGGCACAGATTCAGCGCGGACCTCTTTGCAGCAAGCCACTTCCCCTCACTTGGGGGCACAGAGAACCGCAGGGGTCCGCGGGCTTTTTAATCGCTTGCGCATGGCAGTCGGTGTTGGTTGGGAGCATTTTTGCTGTCGTTTACGATGGAGTCGTAGTCGACAGAAGATCGGGGATTTTTTGCAGGAGTCGGAGGCCTGGGAGTTTAACGATGCGACGCCCCGCGAGCTGATGCAATACTTGGATGAGTTGGCGGAGAACCTGACGACGCACGGGCAGACACTTGTTACCAATCAACTGCTAACAGCAGCTTACCTGCGTGGTTTGAATTGGATGAGTGAAAACTGGGCGCCTCGCAGCAGTAGTGACTCAACTGCCGAGCTGAGATTCGGGTTGGAATCGGAACTCTTGGATGAAAGAGAAAAACTGTGGGCGCAAATGGTGGCGGAGGTGAGAGATGATCCGCAGCTTCGTCAGGAAATTGCTCATGGCGATTGCCTGGGCATGGCTGCGAGAATTGCCCAAGAGGAAGCTTTTAGCAGACTCAATAATCGGGTAGACCAGTTCTTGGAACGTTGGGGGCACTGGGGCGTTGCTGGATACAAACTGGAGGATCCTTCTTTTTGCGAGGCACCCGATTGGGTTTACCGGGTTCTGCGACGCAAATTGTTGGAGAGTGAAGAACGCCAACCCGAAGCTACTGAGCCTGCGTTTGTGGAACGGCAAATGGTTCGTTCGTTTGAGCGGCAGGTTCTACCGCAAATAGGATTCAGTTTGTTACCACGCAAATTGATCTTTAGGCACTGCATCAGCGCGGTGAAAGCAGGGCAAAAATTCCAGGCTGATTTTGTCGATGCAAAAATGAAGTTCTGCGATCGTTTACGGAAAATACTGCAAAGTCTGGGAGCCCAATGGGCCAGCGAGGGCGTGATTGAGAGGCCCGAGGATATATTTTATTTGAAGCTCAGTGAGGTCGAGGACTTCATAATGGGGCGAGCCGTGTCCGCGGATCCGAGTCGCTCGGCTACTTCTCGACGAGTTGAGTTTGCTCAATTCACCACAACGCCGCCTCCAGCTGAACGTTTTGAAACGTGGGGGTGTGTCTATCAAGGAAATGACTTTTCTGGTGGGGATAATTAGAGCGGCTCTTGGGCGGGGTCCGTCTGTAAGGTTGCGCTTCCTTTATTGTTTTTGAACTTGCCCGTACCTATCCGTAATGCAACGATCATTGGACTGCAACGATACGCGATATGCAGTAAGTAAATTCGAGAGAACGCTACGATATTGATTTTATGAATGTTGCCTCCCGTAAACCAACGATTACCTATTTAACGGCAGGGGCTGCGGGAATGTATTGCGGCAGTTGCATGCACGACAATACGTTGGCTCGTAGTTTAACCGCCGAAGGTTTTGAGACCGTTCTGGTTCCTACTTACACGCCTATTCGTTCCGACGAAAAAGAGGTCAGTGTCGATCAGGTTTTCTTTGGCGGGATCAATGTTTATCTGCAAGAAAAAATACCGCTTTTTCGTTTCGTTCCACGATTCATGGATCGCTTCTTGGATAATCCTCGTCTCATTCGGAAGGTGACTTCCCGAGGCATAGAAACGGACGCCAAAATGCTCGGCGGCTTGACCGTGTCGATGTTGCAGGGAAAAGGGGGGCACCAACGTAAGGAGGTCAAGCGTTTGGTGCGATGGCTCGAAGAAGATATGAAGCCGGAGATCGTGGTGTTGTCCAATGTTTTGATTGGTGGCTTCATTCCAGAGCTGAAAAAGAAATGGGACGTCCCCGTGATCGTCACCTTGCAAGGTGATGACATTTTCTTGAACAGCCTCAGTGAACCCTACAAGCGCCAAGCGATCCAGTTGATTGGTGAGTTAGATCGGTACGTTGATGGCTATCTGGTTCACAGTAATTTCTATGCCGATCTAATGGCTCGTGACTGTGGGCTAAGTCGTGAAAAGATGTATGTCACGCCGCTCGGGATCGATACCAGCGACTATATCGGTCTGTTGCGGGCGAGAGAAAAGAGCGACGTCGTCAATATTGGCTATCTAGCAAGGCTATCCGAAGATAAAGGGCTGCATAATTTAGTCACGGCTTTCCTGGAATTGAAAAAACGGGACGGGATGGAACGGGTGCGGTTGCAAATCGCGGGGTGGCTAGGAAAAGATCACGAAGCTTTTGCTGATTTGCAATTCAAACGCTTGGAGTCCGCCGGTCTGACCGGTAGCTACCAGTATCTAGGAAGTGTGGACCGCGCGGACAAACTGAGAATGTTTTCCGAGATGGATGTGTTGTGTGTGCCCACAGATTATCACGAACCCAAAGGGTTATACGCGTTGGAGGCGATGGCCTGCGGAATCCCCGTGGTGCAACC
>JAAEPL010000342.1 GCA_024232675.1 Planctomycetaceae bacterium | reverse complement strand
TCAAGTCATCGAGGGATTGGAAGGTCTTGAATTTTTTGACAAGTTTAATATCGACCATGAACCAACGTGGGACTTCCAGCGTTGCCTTAGGATCGAAGTACTTACTTTGCTGGTCGAATTGTGTGTGGTCGGGATAGGCCTCGTTCGCGATTTCCGCGACGCCGGCAACGCCCGGCGGCTTGGCATTGGAATGGTAATAAAGAACGAGATCGCCCTTTTTCATTTCATCCCGCATCAAGTTACGCGCTTGGTAATTTCTTACGCCATCCCAGCAAGTGGTCTTGTTCTTTTCCTTGGCCAAATCGTCGATGGAATAGACGTTGGGTTCTGATTTCATTAACCAATAATGTTTGGCACGTGCCATAACTTCCTCGAGGGGATCAAACTACCTAGAAACCGGCATCTTAATAAAACCGGCATCTTTATGAAATCGGCACGGTGAATAAACGGCCTCCGTGGCGTATGCCGGCGGCGTTTGCAAGCCATTCGAAGCATAGCGTCTGCTGTGAGAACAATCGACACTTGACCCGGACACCTTCAGCACAAGCGGGTGTTGTTAATTATCTTGGCCACTGCCAAGCAGGTTGCCTTCGCGAAAGGCCTCTGCCATCGCTTCTGGTACTTCCGATTCCGCCAAGACCAGCGAGGCGCGATTCAACACAACCCGAGCACGCATTTCCTGTTCTTCGGCAACTGCTTCCGCGCGGCGACGTTCGGCATTCGCACGGGCCACGCGAGTATCAGCTTCTGCTTGATCAGCCTGCAAGCGAGCTCCGATGTTTTCGCCGACGTCGATATCAGCGATATCGATGGAGACGATTTCGAACGCCGTATGCGCATCGAGTCCACGCTCTAGAACCGCTTTGGAGATGCGATCAGGATTCTCTAGCACGTCCTGATGTTGTTTACTGGAACCGATGGAGGAAATGATGCTCTCACCGACTCGGGCAATAATAGTCTCTTCCGTGGCACCGCCAATGAGTTGTTCGAGGTTGGTGCGAACCGTGACCCGGGCGCGAATTCTTAACTCGACACCATCCTTGGCAATGGCGCTGAGCACATTCTTACCGCTGCGCTGTGGATCGGGACAGTCGATTACTTTTGGGTAAACACTTGTGCGTACCGCGTCCATAACATCACGACCTGCCAGATCAATTGCTGCGGCACGATCAAAGTCCAAATCGATACCGGCTCTTTGGGCAGCAATAATGGCGTTGATAACCCTCAGCACATCACCTCCGGCAAGGTAGTGAGCTTCCAAACGTTGGGTGCTAATGCCGTTGCGGCGATTGATATTCAGTCCGGCCTGAGAAGCCATGATTTTCGCTTGCACGATGATGGAGGGTCGCACTTGTCGGAAATGCATCCCGACCAAACCTAACATGCTGACGTCCGCGCTGGACATGTAAGCCTGAAACCAGAGCTTGCCGTAGGTAATAAACGCAAGCACCAATACGAGTAATAACAAACCACCAAAAATTCCGGCGGCGGAGAGAATGATGTTCCCGTATTGTTCAAAGAATGTTTGGGCGAGGGGCATGGATGCGAGCTTCCACATAAATCAGGCTTTCCGTTCTAAAATTTTGAGTATTCCTATCTTACCCCAACGCTATCCCCGAAGGTAGTGTTCCTGGTCTCGTCTTTCAGGGGGCGCCCGCCAGAATGGCGGGGAAAAACGAACGTTTTCGTGGAGCAAAGCGTGCTAGGAATCGATCCAGCCACCACCTAAAACGCGGTCACCATCGTAAAGTACGACGGCCTGTCCGGGGGCTACGCCGTTTTGCGGCTCGTCAAAAACCACTCGCAGTCCCTCTTCGCTGCGCCAAGCCGATGCTGGTTCGGCGAAACTGTTGTAACGAATTTGTGCTTGGCAGCGAAAAGCCGCGGATGTGTCGACTGGAGAGTCACTTAGCCAATTGGTATCGCTGGCTGTTAAGTCCAGCCGTCCCAACTCCGCTTTTTTTCCCAATACGACGTCGTACGTTTGAGGATCAATCTTGACGACAAAGTGGGGCTCACCCAAAGCGATGCCCAGTCCTTTTCTCTGACCGATGGTGTAGGTTTCAATGCCTGCATGCTGACCGACAACCGTGCCGTCAGTCGTGACAAAATTACCAGAGGTATCAATATCGTCCCTGCGATCGCGGACAAATTCGCCATGGTGTCCCTGGGTGACAAAGCAAATCTCTTGGCTGTCTTTTTTGTCGGCAACGTTCAATCCGATCTGTCCTGCAATTTCTCGAATCGTTGGTTTATCGAAACCGCCTACTGGCAGTAACATGCGTTTTAGATACTCGCGCTGAATGCCAAACAAGACGTAGGACTGATCTTTTGCCGCGTCGACTCCGCGAATGATCGCGGGTTCCGCCTGAGGTCCGTGATTGATTAATTGAGCGTAATGGCCGGTGGCGACAAACTCGGCTCCAATGCTGTCGGCATAGTCAAACAGTTTGCCGAATTTGATCCAGTTGTTGCACTGCACGCAGGGGTTGGGAGTTCGCCCACGCGTATATTCGTCGACGAAGTAATCGATGATTTCGCGGAATTCGGATTCCAGATTCAGTGCGTAAAATGGGATTCCTAGTCGCTCTGCGACACGTCGTCCATCCTCCGCATCCAGAGCGCTGCAACATCCCTGTTTGTGATCAGCTCGTTGGTTGAGGACTGGTAACAAGGGTGACGACGCGCGGTCACCATCGATCGAGCAGGCGGTGACCGCTTTTTCCCCGTGTCGCATAAACACGCCGGTTACGTCGTGACCGGCTTCCACCAGCAGGTGTGCTGCGACACTTGAATCTACGCCACCGGACATTGCCAATACTACGCGGGCCAAAATCGAATCCTCAGTTGATAGGGATGGGGTGACGAGTCGGAAGATGGCTCCCCTCAAGCAGGGAGCCAGCCCAATAAGCAAACACGGCGGGGTATAAATTCGCCGACGCAACGGCCGCGAACCATACCCCAACCAATGTACCGCAAGTCATCCTAGATATTTTTAAGGGATCACTTTGGTGGATGATTTTTCCAAAATTGCTGGGACATTTCGCGATTGATACGAGCCTTCATTTGGCTGTTAAGCAAATTCATATGGTCTTTACCGGGGAACATCTCGATGACGGCATCACTTCCCAAGCCCTTCAATCGTTCGCCTAGCAGACGCGTGGCATTTTCCAAGTAGAACGTGTCTTCGTCGCCCATGTAGACATGCAGTTTACCGGCGAGCTTGGGCTGCAGTTCGGACCAATTCTGTTGCAACATGCGGCTGATGTCGTACTGCTTCCAATAATCAAGTATTTCCGGCCGGACTTTGCCGGTTTCGCGATCCCACATTTTCGCCGGTTTATCGTCCTCTCCGAGCGGAGAAAAAACAGCGTCAAAGCTGCGAATTTGTCCTCCCCGGCCTAGCACATCGTCCATTTGTGAAAAGTTTTGGTAGTAGACCAAGACACGGCCATTGTTGCGCGCCAAAGGTCGTTTTTGACCCGCCGCATCAAAGTACACGTTGGCTCCGTCTTCGTATAAATTCGTCCCTTGCCAATCTCGAAAATCAACGGGATCTGGCGCGGTGCTCCATACGCCTCCAAACGCATCGGGATAATTCACTTGTAACCACAGAGAGCTCCAACCGCCGCTGGAGTGGCCGCCTACGAACCTGGCGGTCGGTGCGGCGACCGTGCGAAATTGTTGGTCGATTTGCGGGATCATCTCATTCACGAGCATGTCGCCACGCGGACCATTGGTCGCGCTGTTGGCGTATACATGGTGTCCCCATTTACATTGACCTGTAAGGAAAACACGAATGAATTCTGTTTCGCCATCGCCGGGCCGTTTTTGTCCCTTCTGCCAACGGCCTTGTAATTGAGCCAAGGTTGCACCGAATCCGGTTACATCAAAATAAACGGGGTAGCGTCGATTCGGCTCCTTGTAATAGCTGGGCGGCAGCACGACCATGGCTCGTTCTAATACCTGTCGCTTGTGAAAATCGCCTAACAATTTGGATTCTAAAGTGATGAACTTAACGAATTCACTTTCTTCGTACGTCGCCGCTTTCACGCTTTGGTTTAACAGCAAAGAAAGGGGGCCGTCAGCGGCGCCATCCTTTTTCAGATTCAGCTTCGCAGGTTCGCTATAGAAATTGCCCGGCCCATTGAGGTGGCTGGCAAAATAGAAATCGTGATCCAATACGGCTTGGACGGTGTATTTTCCGGCCGGCAACTTGGAAAGTGGCCCCATCAAAAAAGCGGCAGAGTCGTCAACCGTGATCGTGCTGCCGGGAGCCAAATCGTTCACATCCATGGCGAAAAAAGGTTCCGGTCCGAACCACGAGGGGCCATTCATTGGTTGTGCCGACCGTTGTGAAAAAAACACATACAGGCGGCCGCTGATCGGTTGGTCGGCGATGCCTGCGTCCAAAGTGACTTGGACCGTCAATGGCGATTGCGCAACCGTGGATGACGTGACACAAAACGTACAGGCGACCAGCATGGCAGCCATTATAAATTGTTTGATCATGGATTCTTCTCCTGTGAATTCGCGACTCAGTATAACCGAACTTACCCGTTGCTCAGATACGCCTAAACAGGATTGGTTTTCTGCCCTTTCCGGGGCGGTACTTGGCCTCCCCATCGCGGTTTTTCCCCGCTATGATCGAGGTGTAAATTTTCTTGATCTATGGAACGTGCATGTATCTCGTTTTCTCCACCAGTCTTCATCCCAACAGTCGCAGTCGTGTGTTGGCCAATGCGGCC
>JAAEPL010000341.1 GCA_024232675.1 Planctomycetaceae bacterium | reverse complement strand
TTCTCAGGTGGCGGAAAGGCTGCCTTTGCCGACTACGATGGTGACGGTTGGGTGGATCTATTCGCGGGCCAGCTTTTTCACAATGATGAAGGAAAACGCTTAACCCCCGTGCCTGACAGTGGCTTGCCGGGCGGCGAAGCGATATGGGGAGATTTCGATAACGATGGGCGACCGGATCTGTTTTTCTTTACGGGAACCGGGGGTCTTTACCGCAACACAGGCGCTGGGAAATTTGAGCCGGTCGACTTTCCGTCTTTGCCGACTGTAAATTCACGGGGGGCTATTTGGGGCGACTTTAATTTAGACGGGCGATTGGATCTGTTTGTGGGTGGCTATGAAATCTGGGAACAAACCGTCCACCCAGACGTGATCTACCTCAATCAACCCAATGGCACCTTCAAGGAAGTGTGGCGGTCCCCTGAAAACGCGTGCTATTCCGCGCGCGGTGTCGCCGCCGCAGACCTGAACGAGGATGGAAAAATTGACGTTTATGTTTCCAACTATCGTTTGCAACCCAACCATCTTTGGCTGAACCAGGGCGAGGGAAAGTTCGAAGAGGTTGCGGAATCGCTGGGGGCGGCGGGCGTTGGAGATGGTGAAGTCATCACCTACACGGGCGGCATTCAGTATCGCTTCTGCGGCCATACCATCGGCTCGGCTCTGGGCGATCTTGATGATGACGGGCATATTGACATCTTTGTCGGCAACTTCAGTCATCCAAGGGCAGGGCAAGATCATCCCCAGTTTTTGAAAAACTTGGGAGCTGACGGGGAATTCAAATTTGAGGATCAATCTGAAGGGGCTGGACTAGATTGGCAGGAATCGTTCGCTTCGGCAGCATTGGGAGATTACGACAACGACGGCGATCTCGATCTTTACTTTACGACGGTCTACGCCGTGGGAAGTGGCAGCATTAAGAATTTCCCTGTCCTTTACTCCAATGAAGGATCATGGAAATTCAAAAACACAACTCAGGACGAGTCACTACCAGACCTGCCTCCCACCTACCAGTCAGCTTGGGCAGATATTGATAATGACGGCGACCTTGATTTGTGCACCGCTGGCAAACTCTTTCGAAATGAGGCTCAACGAGGCCATTGGATTGAGCTCGATCTTACCGGGGATGGAAACCAAGTCAGTCGATCAGCCTATGGTGCTGTGGCACGGATTCGGCTTGGAGACCGCGTGCTGACTCGTTTTGTTGAACCCGGAACAGGAGAGGGAAACCAGAGCGATGCCCGCTTGCACTTTGGTTTAGGCTCTCACCAAGAACCTGTCATGGTCGAAATCACCTGGCCCGGCGGAAAGCGACAGTCGGTCGGTCCTCTGACCGTCAATCAACAACATCGCGTCATTATGAAATAGTCGGTGAACCTACCCCGTGGTTTCAACAGAGAATAAAAGGTGTCAGGAAACCGTTTTTGATGCGTCTGAACTGGAGTCAACCATGCGACTCCAAGGAAGACCAATGAAGAACAACTAAACTGCCAATTCGATTCTTGACACCTTTTTCTCCTTCGCTCGACGCGGTCGGCAGCGATTGTTGGGCCGTTGTTGGTGCTCGCGGCGAGGCATGGGCACGGAGGATTCCTGTCCACAGCCCGCAGTGGCGGAGGATTCGCTGAATGACAGCCGTTTGTCGACGTTCGCTGAAACTGATAATCTTCATCGCGTTGCCACAGTCGGGACATTGCGGCGGCTCGACTTCGTAGACTCGCTTGATCAACGGCGGTCAAAATGCCAATTCGGACACTGCCACCTTTTTCTGAAATCAAAAGATCTCCTCCGCTAATCTTAATGATGCACCGACAACCCTTCAGGTATTAAAGCCATTGACGGCGGTTGCCTGCAGAATCGCGATGCTTGCAGGTGTTGACCGAGAATTTCTGAAAAGCGATACTATGAGGAAGAGCAGGGGTGTCCTATCTGGACTGAGAGTTTTGGACAGCATGATTCAAAACAACCCTTCGAACCTGATGCGGGTTATACCGACGAAGGGAGCGAGACGGCATCATAGATTCCCGCGAACTTAGCCGCTCTCTCTTCTCCGAGTCTTTCCCCTATTGCAACTTAAAGGGAAGAAATGAATTCTCCAAAACTGCCAGTCGTGAAAAGTTCGAACAACGTCACGCAACGTAGTGACTATACAGGGCAGTTTACTGACCAGGTGGACAATACGGAAGAAATCCGAGCGATTGAAAAAGACCCCACGCTCTTTCCAAATTCTTCCCGCATCTATGTCGCAGGCGAGATTCACGAAGGATTGAAAGTCCCGATGCGAGAGATTCGTGTCTCTGACACGGAGCATTCCAATGGAGAGATTGAAAAGAATGAACCCGTGCGTGTCTATGACTGCTCGGGCCCTTGGGGAGATCCCGAATTTGAAGGCGATTTGACGCAAGGGCTGCCGGCGTTGAAGAGGAGCTGGATTTTAGCTCGAGCCGATGTCGAAGAGTACACGGGCCGCCAGGTCAGTCCCGAAGACAACGGCTATCTCTCCGAAGCG
>JAAEPL010000340.1 GCA_024232675.1 Planctomycetaceae bacterium | reverse complement strand
GGAGGGTTAACGTTAGCGTTATCGCTGCAGCAACGAGGGATACCCTGTCGTGTCTTCGAAAAATATGATCACTTTCAACATCATCGCACGGGGTTCTTGATTTGGAGTTATGCCATCAAGATCCTTCAGACGCTCGATGTAGCGGTCCATGAATTTGGATCACCACTCGAATTTTTTGAGGTCTTCGGCAGAAAAGCCCAGCCGATATCGCGAATGCCCATTGGGGTCGTTTCACGCGAGCACGGAGCCGAAACCTATGAAATGAATCGTCGCTCATTGATGCAGGCCATGTCTGAAATGGTGGGCGATGATTTGCAGGCTGGTAAATCATGCGTTGCTGTCGATTCGAGTGATTCTGGTGCTCAGGTTACGTTTGAAGATGGAAGTGTTTACGAGGCGGATGTTGTCATCGGATGTGACGGGGCGCACAGTGTGGTGCGTAAATGGGTACAGCCCGCAGCCCAATTAAATGTGTTTAACGCTGGCGGCTGGATCGGTGTTATGGATCAGCATCCAGCTGCGCTTAAACCGAATTGCCATATGGATTTTTGGGAGCCCTCCATTAAGGCAGGGGTTGCCGATATCGGCAACGGCCAAGCCCGCTGGTACGTGGGGATGAATGGACGAGTCCCCGATAAGAGCAGCCCTATTAAAACCCAAATTCTGGATGCGGTACCCGTATTGCCTGACGTTTTACAGCAGTGTCTGGATGCCACGCCAGAAAGCGAAATGGTGGAGGTGGTGGGAGCTGATCTACCACCACTCGACCCCTGGTTCAAGGGACGTGTACTGATGTTGGGTGACGCCGCCCACGCGACAAGTCCTTACGCCGGGATGGGGGCATGTTCGGCAATTGCAGATGCCGACTGCCTAGCGAAGCTGTTTTCTGAAACCGATGATTGGAGCCATGTTTTTCAAGCGTTTCAAGATGAACGCAAGCCGGCGGCGGACGCGATTGTCAAGGATTCTCGCAAAAGTCTTAATCTCTCCACGGGACGATCGCTACTGAAAAACTGGATTCGCGATTGGGGGCTGGAGCACATTCCAGAAAAGCAAATGCATCAAGTCGTCGAGGACATGGTCACCGGACAGTAATGTCTGAGCTCTCGCGTTGGACGGGGGAAAGAATCAAAGCACTGTTCGGTGGAAAAAAAAGCCGCCTGAGTTACCAGGCGGCTTCTGTTCTGTTGTTGTAATCATTCGGCCTTATCGGCGTCGGCGAATCAAGCCTGCGATACCGAACAATCCAATGATTCCGAGACTGCCTGGCTCGGGAATGGCATTGAGATTGGTTACCACCAAGTTGTCAATGAAAATTGTCTCGTTATTCGTCGAATCGGACTGACGAAGTGCGAATGAATCCAAGTCTTGATCGAGGAAAATTCCTGTCCCATTAATGGTCGTGCCGCCGATGGTAAGTGACCCAATTCCGGTGTCCAGATCAAATCCGAGTCCGACGTTGACAACATCGCCAAAGTTAAAGTCGGTTGCGAAAATAGCCTCCGCGGTACTATTACCGCTGGAAATACCAAAGGTGTAATCACCGCCTTGGGTCCCTGCTACGACATCCAGTCGTGCACGGAAGACGTTACTGCCATCCCGCATAAAGTGAGCGAAGTATTCGGCATCACTTCCGCCGATCGGTGCATCGTCTTCAACACGGACGTCAAAGCTTGCGAAGAGTGTGCCAGTCGTCTGTCCGGCAAAAGTTGTATGAGTGTCTTCGCTGGGAACACCATGTTGGATTACCGCTTCCCCGCCAGAGATCAGCAGATCACCGGGCGTTCCACTATGATTTGTCCAAACACCACCAGGCCCTGGAGTGGGTAGGGTTCCTGTGAGGGGACCATCTGGGCGATTAAAATTGTCAACGACTAAATCCGCATTCACTTGCGAAAAAGTCAGGCACAATCCTGCCAACAAAGCAATCGTTAAGGTATGAAGCTTCATCTGAGATGTTCCAGTCAAAACCAATTAATAAGCAGCTATATTTCTATCGTTTACCTTCGCGCCAACCCCTGTCCGAGGATTCAATCCTTCGTAAAAGTCGAACCGTGCGGCTAGTACTTGAACGAAATTCGCTTTTCGAGGACTTGGCGGTGATAACACCTAATCCCACAATAACATGAAAGTCCCGCGTCTCAAGTCCCAAACTGCCGTTCCTGTGTTATTTAACACTAACTTAATGCCTGCTATTTCTGCAAAAATGCGGGTTTTGCCCAGAAACTAGCGGCTGGGCTTCATGCGAAAGGAGCAGGTCTTGGCGAATCATTCGAGCTTCCGCCGCGACGCAGGGTGAGCATTGTGGTGACGGGGTGTTGCACCGTTTACTCCTCCTCAACTTGCGGCCAAAG
>JAAEPL010000339.1 GCA_024232675.1 Planctomycetaceae bacterium | reverse complement strand
CCACGTTTCGAGTTTCCAGGCACCGTCATGCCTCCGCCACCACCTCCGCCTAAATCACCACCGCCTCCGAAGCCGCCTGAGTTGCGATTGCCGCGACCCCTGCTTTCCTCTTCGACGGCCTCACCTATCACTGGCGGTTTGCCGTCATAGCCACCGTCGCTGTAACTGATTCCGACACCCCACCGCAGGGCGATTCGGGGTTCTTTAACGCCGTCAAACCATCCCAGGGGATGTTCCTTGAATGCGTTATCGTCTGTCAGGTAGTAAGCATAGAGAAATTGGAATGCTTCGGTTTCGTGTTCGTTAGAGAAGGCTTTTACGGCGCGATCGTAAAGGGTGAGTACGCGATCTTTCGATTCTTCTTCTGTTTCCTCTTCAGGATCGTCATCCTTGGCATCATCGGATGACGCTCCATCACCATCTGAATTCCCACGGTCGCGAGACGGTTGATCGGGTGTCTGTGCTCCACCACCTGACATCATGGGTCGGCTGATCTCACGTTTTTGGCCAGGTACCCTGCCCCTTTTGCGCTTGCTTCTTTTCTTGGCCTTTTCTTCGGCTGCCTTCTCTTCGGCTGCCTTTTGTGCTTCAGCTTCAGCTTCGTCGTCCTCAGAGGAAGATTCCTTGTCGGCATCTTTGGAATCATCCGATGCCTTTTTTGCATCATCTTCCTTTTTAGCGACTTGGTCTCGGGGACCGCCGCCAGCAAGTCCGGGGGCCATGCTGCGACCGGTGTCCGCCTCACTGTTCCCCGCATTGCCGCCGGTGGTTCTGGTGGCGGTACTTTTGCTGCTGCAGCCGTAGGTCGTTAGCAATGCCAACGCAATGATTAGAATAAGATAATTACGCATTTAGGTCCCTCGTATTGGACACGCAGGTCGCCGAATTAACGGACGCGACCAAAGATGGTTGGATGGTTTAATTTGGGGCCTCTTCTCTGGCCACTCCGCTATTGTAAGAACGAGTATCTGTCCTTACTAGACAATTAAGCGAGGGAAACGGCCAATTCAAAGCGCATTGTCTTTGGGTAAATTGGGCAGAACATACCGCCAAAGTTTCACCAATCATCCTGGACGGTTCAAAAACAAGTAAATGCCAATGAATCTCGGGCAAGCGGAACGGCATCGATAGCCACCCTTATCCCAATTCAAGTTCCCCGCAGTGCCCAAATAACAACCACAATCGGAAACGCGTTGTACGCCTCCGCGTGCTGGATTTCGTGGCGGGGCTCAGAGGCTCCGGCAGAAGAGGAAGGCCAGCGTTAAACGCCGCCAAGCCGGTCCCCTATTCGTCGTAGGTGTCCAGAGACTTCAATTCGTTTCCACGTTGTTGGAATCGCTCATCGTAAGCGGCTGTCCCGCAGCCTGAAGCGCATACGGCGGTAACGAATAAAAGGGCCGCTAAAACGAGACGAATCATGTGCTTGAAATCT
>JAAEPL010000338.1 GCA_024232675.1 Planctomycetaceae bacterium | reverse complement strand
CTGTCGTGTTTATATTGGCGATCTCGTTTTGTGGGGACTGGAATTGCTGAGCCAATGCGAACGGTCGCCGACATCGGACGATGAATACGTGTGCTGCCTGTCAGATCGAATTCGAACTTTTCAACCGTTTCCAAAAGGCGTTCGGGCGTGGGCTTGCTTTTCACATAGTGTGGTGGGTAATGTCCGAGCTGCTGGGCGAGATTCATATCATTTAATTGGATCCAGCGCCGGTCACGTTCCTCTTCGGTAACATTGTCTTGGATCATGTCACGTAGAATCACGAAACGTAACCTTTTAATGCGTCCTATGAGCGAACCCTCGCGGACGCCCTCGATCCATTCTTCTTCTAGCGGTACCAGAATGCTGTCGATGATTTTTTGTAACCGCGCCGGAATCGCCCCGAATTGAGGCTGCCCCAGATACTCAATTTCTTTCAACCACAACAACGCCTCTCCGACCCGATAAATACGTTGTACGAGATCGGAATCATGTTTGGGACGCCACGATAATTTACGTTCGATATCATCCAAGGTTGTGTGAAGGGCTTCATCAATATTTCCATGGAAGTAGTACCGAATGGCGACCGGATGCACGACCACTTGGCCGGGCGGGTTCAGGGCGGCTCGCTTTTTCGCTGCACCTCGAGTCACGAACGATACGCCGTCCATAAGCGATAAAATTCGGTCGTTAGTTTTCGTAATGACGCCTTCCGGAAAAATGATCAGAGGGCGTCTGGCCTCGGTCAGGATTTCTACACCCGCTTGTAACGCTAGGCGATCGAGCCCCTCGCGGTAAACACTGAAGGCACCGATCCGCCGCAGAAAGAAACTCTGTAGCCGGCTTTGTTTGAATAAATGCCAACTGGCCATTGTGTGAGGCGCTTTTTTTGCGCGGTGGCAAATTTGGTTGATCACCAAAGGGTCGGCCGGTCGGCAGTGGTTGGGTGCCAACAGAACACCGTGTCCGGCTTTGAACGAAGCCTTAAGATGCTCCAGTCCCTCGCACTCCAGTGAAGTGATGCCATAACTTCTTCTCAAGTCCCAAGGCATCAACCGGCTAATGGCCCGAGCCCACAGACTGCCGCGGTAAGGGGGAACAAATTCATAGGGTTCATCTATGACGACCGAAGGCATTGGGGTACCTAAGCGAAGAATCGAGTTTGTTTTGGGGCGGCATGATAGCTAACTGATATAACGCGGGCGATGGCATTATCTAGAAAGTGGGAGGCTGCTGGCAATTTGCGGCTTGATCAGGACTTAAACCCAATTTTTTCAAACCGATATGTCCAGTTTTGTTAGCTGGGCTTCACTAACGCTCGCCTGTGTAAGCTTGCTTGCAATCCAATCGCTGCGGCAAGGGGAGCCGGATTGGCTGGCGAATTATGAGGACTTCGCCGCCGTTAACCAGCGATCGAGTGCATTGGCAAATGCTTGACGATCTTTGTCGTTAAACGCCGGTGGACCGCCCGTTACTTGCCCGCCGCCTCTCAATTCATCCATGAGGTTACGATGGGCCAGTCGTTCTCCAACGTTGGCCTCCGTATAGAGCTCGCCTCGCGGGTTGAGTGCTTGGCCGCCAGCGTTGACGACATCCGCCGCCAATGGAATATCTGCCGTGATGACCAAGTCGCCTGGTTGGGTCAGCTCGACAATTCGTCGGTCGGCGACATTCATTCCCCATCCTACCAGTTCTGTTTTGATGTACTCCGATGAAGGGACGCGGACAGCTTGGTTGGCCACCAGCATTAAATGGATCTGGCGTTTCCTCGACGTGCGAAAAAGTAATTCTTTGATCACTCCTGGGCAAGCATCAGCATCGATAAGAATCTGCATGAGTATGAATGATCACATTTCGGAAATACGGTTCGGTCGGCAGGTCTGATTGGTTAAGTGGGGCGACCGATGGGGAATAACTTGACACAACCTGATACGCCTTGCAACGGAATTTAGCCTGGGTTTGTGAAAATTCCACCTTTCAAAATGGGTCGCGGTGTACCCCCTCGTAGGAACATCTGAAAATTGAGGGTGCTGGTTGTTGGAATAGTCGGACCTTAAATTTGGAATCATAGATCGTAACGTTACAAGCAAGAGAGCCGACCGTATTACCCGTTTTTTGAAAGGTGATTCAGTGGATTCCAAGACCGGTGGAGGAGACCCTCCGATTGCCATTTTGGTGAACGGTGGTAGTTCGTCTGGAAAATCAACGCTTTGTCGGGCTTTGCAAGCGAGGTTAATTGAATTAGCGGATGGTGCTGCCGAGTCATCGTTCGCCAGCGTAGCGTTTGATGATTTTTTGCTAATGATTTCCCCCAAGCACTATCCCATCAGCTTCGTGGAAGCCCAAGGCGGTGACACCTCTGAATTGGTATCGCGATCTTTTAATGATGGTCGAGCGGCTTGGGAATATTTGGAAGACCGACCGGCTGCGGATGCTTATGAAGGAAAGCCTTATTTGCGTCTTGAATTGAGTTCTTGGGGCCGGCAGATTCTGCGAGGCGTGCACGAGAGTTGGGGACTGCATCTTCAGTTAGGAACTCATTTGATCATCGACCACTTCCTCCAGAATGAAGATTGGTGTGCCGAAGTCTTGCGGGTACTGAGGGGTGTCGAGGCGCGAACCTTCTTGGTGGGCGTCTTCTGTGATGTGGACGAAATGGAAAGGCGGGAAGCCTACCGCAGCGATGGCAGTGTGGAAGGGCGACCGCTTGGACTTGCCAGACGCAGTGCCGATTTATGCCATGCTCATGAACTGAAATACGATGTGCAGATTCACACGGATCGACAGACGACTGGGGAAGCGGTTGATTTGATCATGGCAGCTTTCGAGAAGGCGACGGATTTAGCGAGCTGAGAATCACTCGTATCCGAGTAGAAATTCCGTGGCCAAGCATGCGTCGGCGGGAATGTACGATAGAATGAGTGCCGAAGTGGCAGGACGGTATCCGCGTATTTTGCAGGCAGCGTCGCAGCCGACGCAGAGCCTTGTTTGGCGGCGTCCAAAAGTCAATTAACTTGAGGTTTCATTAGCATGGCTTGCTCACAATCGTCGGTTCCACCGGTTGAAATGGTCCTCGATTGCGGAGACATCGTTGGTGAGAGTGTCGTCTGGGATGAGCGGGTCGGTGCTTTGTTATGGGTCGATATCATCGGCAAACGCATCCACCGATTTAAGCCTGCCCAAAAGACGCATGACATTTGGGATGCGCCCGACTTTGTCACAGGGATTGGATTACGAGAAGATGGGGGGGCGATTGTTGGATTGATGAAAGAGGTTTGTCTGTGGGATTTCGGGGATAACTGGCAGTCTCTGGCGACGATTGAAAAGGACCGACCGGAAAACCGCCTGAATGAATGTGGCGTGGCCCCCGACGGTGCTTTTTGGGTGGGCACGATGAGGAATAACTTCGATGCTGCAGGTGTTCCCATCGCCACTACGGAAAAGACGGGTGCCTATTACCGAATTCAGTCGGACGGCGACGTGAAACGCCTGACGGATAATCAATACGGAATCACGAATACCATGGCGTGGACCGACGATGGGCGATTTTTGACGGCCGATACCACGGCCAACCAAATTTATGCGTTTGCCTACGACCGTGAACAGCAAACCCTCGCCGAGCCCGTGCCATTTGCGGAACCGTTGGAGCGCGGCTTGCCGGATGGTTCGTGCCTTGATGCGGAGGGTTATTTGTGGAACTGCCGTGTGGTGGGTGGTGCCTGCCTGGCGAGATATGCCCCAGATGGACGACTCGATCGAATCGTTGAGTTGCCATGTTCTTGGCCAACCAGTTGCGGCTTTGGTGGACCCGACCTGAGGTCTTTATTCATTACCTCCGCCAAGTTCACCATGAGCCCCGAGCACCTCCAGAAGTACCCTCAAGAAGGAAGTTTGTGGCGTGTTGACGTCGGTGTTACCGGCTTACCTTGTCATCGATTCAAAGTCATTTGAAATCGTCAGGAATAAAAACCCGCCGCAGCGGAAGCGAATTATTCCGTATTAGCTTGCCTGCCAAGGAAGGATTATTTCTCTTTGGCCTCTTTGGTTTCTTTGGCTGGGTACGGCGTAAGATCAATTAAAGCTTGGTAACGTGTATTCTCCAATTCGAGTTCGAAGCGTCTTGTTTGTGCTGTTTCAGCCATTTTCTCGGCGTGAGCGATTTTGTTTTTTAATCGTTGGGCAGTCTCCAAGGGCTGAAGTACTCCGATCTTTGCTTGTATCTCATTGAAGGTACTCACTTTGCTTTCCTGTTGATGGTAAGCAGCAGTAACGCTTTCAACCATGGCCAACTCTTTGGCCGACCCAATCACCGGTGACTCGATAAACTGCTTGAGTTCTTTTTCTTTCCGCTCGATATCCATTCTCAAACGACGCATTTCCGCCGCATCCAGAGCAACTCGATTTCTATATTCGGGATGTTCCGCTGAGTATTTTTGTTCCACGACTGCTTGGCTCTGTTTCAACTCCTCGACTTTCTGTTGAAGTGTTTCCAAATCGGTCTGCAAGCGACGCGAATATTCGTCGTTAGCCGTCGCTGCCATTTTTAGCTGTAGCTTTAGCCGTCTCAGTTCGGCGTCTAGGGCCAGTCGATTAGCCTCGGCGTTACGAATGGCGGTGTCGATGCTCTCCAAAGCGTGGGCATCTTGGGGGTAAGGAATACCAATCTCCCCCATGTCCTCACGAAAAGCGGCAAGCTGACTTTGGTAAGTTGCGACCCGCTCGTTCCATTTATTTTCGAGCTGTTGAATTAGTTTTTGCTGTTGATTCGAATACTCCATCTGCCATCTCCATGTATTGATGGCGTTCTCGATGGATTTGGGTTGAAACAGCTTCGGGTTAGGGCCGTATTTTTGAATCATTTCCTCATCTTGGGGAGCGGCTTCGGCTGGAAGGCTCCAAGGGACAGTAAACGCGAATGCCAAGCACACGAAATAGAATGGGTTTGCGATCATAATGGTCCTGCGATTTTCAAGTTTGAAGTTTCGTGGATTACGGTTCATTAAGTTTCTGATGGAATGGGATTTTGGGGTTTTCGTGATTCAAAATAGATCGGGCTAAATCTCCCGCAGCGGTCTTCGGGAAGGCCTCCGCGACGGCACGCACACGCCATTGGTCGGCAACCTGCAGCGACGACGGAGGATTGGGCAGTAAGTTCTGTAGTGCCAGCCAAGCTGTGCGATCTTTTTGAAAGTTGGTATGGAGCGATTTCCTTGCTCGTTCAAGCGCAGCGATCCTGCGGCTTAGTTGATCAAGTTCGGCCCGGGCAGAAAGCGTTGCGAGCGCTCGTTTGATTTCACGTTGTTCCGCTTTCAATTGTTCGCGTTGCGCTAACCATGGAGCGGAAGGTGTCGTTGCCGGGAGCGCATTTTTTGCCGTGTTCGAGACCGGCAATTCCGGGGTTAGCGGCGGCCAAATGTTGCCCAGCCATACCAACAAAACGAAGCCTGCTGAAATCCCGATGCCGGAATTTCTTCGAAATCGCCTCGCCAATTGTCGTTGCTGGGCAAGTTTACGAATCTGGGCGCCCTCGGGTAACGGATGGTCGATCGCCAACTCGGCATCGGCGGTGCCAAGTAATTGATCGAGTTTTTGATCAGCTTTACTCATGGGTCACTCCGTTGACGAAGGAATGTTTTGAGACGCTTGCGGGCGCGATGAAGTCGGACTTCCAGGGCGTTCTTTTTAATTCCCAGCATCTCAGCCGCCTGTTCCAGGGGATGGTTCTCCAAGCAGCACAGGACGATGGCTTCTCGATCGCGTTGGGGCAATGCTTGCAGGCCCCGGTGGATTTCCGCGACATCCGAGATGGCCTCTGGCGCGGCCTGTATTTCATGTTTATTTGCTTCCCGTTGCTGTAGATCTCCAAGGAACCGCCGCCATCGCCCTTGTCGGCGTCGATATTTACGGCACTGATTAATCGCGATGGCATATAGCCAAGTGCTGAGATTCGCCTCGCCGCGAAATCGTGGCAATTGCTCCCAGGCAGCGATAAAAATATCTTGAACCACATCTTCACACTCGGTATCCCAACCCATTAACCGCGCCACCAACTGTTGAATGGAATGTCCCTGTTGCCGCATCATCTGATCGAACGCCTCGGCATCACCGGCTTTTAGCCTGCTTAAAAAATCTGAGTCGTTGAGCTCAGGCAGTGCAGGGGAGGCGGGCTGTTTCGTTACAGTTTTCAAAGGGCTGATGGCGAGCCTTGGAGCGTTTATGGAGAGTTAGTACCCCAATGGTTGCAAACTTACAGTGGATTTTGAAATGGGGAGGTTTTTCTCAAAATCGATGCTCAAAAGCCCATAAAAGCAGAGTCGTGGCGTCTGCGTTGACGCGCATCACCCTTGGGATTGGGTTGCCAAACCCTGGAGATGGCTGTGCAGCACATCGACAGCGGGTCGGTTTTGCCCACCTCGCGGCACGATCAGATCCGCATGCTGTTTGGTCGGTTCGATAAATTCAAAATACATGGGACGGACGGTCTGTTCGTATTGCGAGAGCACGGAATCGAGGGAGCGACCCCGCTCTTGGATGTCTCGTTTCAAGCGGCGTGTTAGACAGATATCCATCGGAACATCGACAAAGATCTTCAAATCCAAGCGGTCACAAAGGCCTGCTTCATGAAGGATCAGAATGCCCTCAAGAATTATGATTCCGGCGGGTCTGAGGGTGCGTGTTTCCGATTTTCGGTTGTGCTGCGAGTAATCGTATTGGGGGACATCGACCGCGCGTCCTGATTTCAATTCGTCGAGGTGCTCGATTAACAACTCGTGTTGGAGTGCTTGTGGGTGATCGTAATTGATCTTTTCACGTTGCTCGAAGGTGAGATCATTTCGCTCACGGTAATAATAATCCTCGTGCAAAATAGTGACATTTTCTCCCAAGCCTTGTTGCACAATGCGGCTGTGCAGTTGAGTTGCCAGTAAACTTTTTCCGGCTCCTGATGCTCCGGCGATTCCGATGATGGTGACGGGATGATTCAAAATATTACTTTTCCTTTTTTTCGAG
>JAAEPL010000337.1 GCA_024232675.1 Planctomycetaceae bacterium | reverse complement strand
CTGGAAGTTGGCTTAAAGCCGATCGTCGTCGTCAACAAAATTGACAAGCCTGACGCACGAACTCCGGAAGTGCTCGACGAAACGCTGGAGTTAATTCTTGAGTTGGGCGGAGAAGATTATCTGGAACACTTCCATTACATCTTGGCTTCTGCCAAAGAGGGCTACGCGACGCCAAGTCCACAAACGCCGAGCGATTCGATGGAGCCGCTCTTGGACATGGTACTGAAACACGTGCCCCCACCTGTGATCGATGCTGAACAGCCTTTCCGCATGGCTGTCACCACCATCGATTGGTCAGAATACGTCGGCAGAATCGCCATCGGCCGGGTGCGGTCTGGCACGATCAGCAAAGGCGACACGGTGGCCATGATCCAAGATCAGGGTGTACGAAAAACGGCCAAAGTCGCCACGGTTTATGAATTCGATAAGCTTGGGAAAACAGAAGTGCCCACCGGTACGGCAGGCGATGTCGTGGCTTTGGTTGGATTGGAAGGTGTAACTATTGGTGACACCGTTTGCCATACGGACGTCAAAGAGGCCTTCCCGCGTGTCAGCGTCGATGAACCGACATTGCAAATGATCTTTACCATTAACAGCTCGCCACTCGCAGGTCGCGAGGGCAAGTACGTGACGGGCCGGCAGTTGCGAGAGCGGCTGATGCGTGAGTTGCAACGGAACGTTGCATTGCGTGTCGAAGCTGCGGACGGTGCCGACGCCTTTCGCGTTTCGGGTCGGGGAATATTGCACTTGGCTGTGCTGATTGAAACCATGCGACGCGAAGGATTTGAATTGTCCGTTGGCAAGCCTCAGGTGTTGAAAAGGAAGATCGACGGTGTGACCTGCGAACCTTTCGAATCCACGGTGGTCGAGGTCCCCGCGGACAAGATGGGGCCGGTCATGGAGATGGTCGGATCGCGGCGTGGCGAGATGATTGAAATGAGCCCGCGTGGCGATTACACCAGTATCCTATTCCACGTCCCCGCTCGGGGTTTGATTGGCTTGCGAACACGCTTGTTGAACGCCACTCAAGGCACTGCGGTTTTGCATCATCGCTTCTTGGAATATCGGGCTGTGGAAGGCACAATTCCCTCCCGGCCTAACGGTGTGATGGTTTCCATGGCATCTGGTAAAGCGGTTCCCTTTGCCCTGTTCGGATTGCAAGAGCGAGCGGATATGTTCGTGTCACCGGGCGACGAAGTTTACGAAGGAATGATCGTCGGCGAAAATGTTCGCGACAACGACTTGCCTGTGAACCCGACGCGGGAAAAGAAGCTGACCAATATGCGTGCCTCTGGTACCGACGACAACGTCCTGTTGAAGCCCGCACGGCAACTCTCATTAGAAGCGGCTTTGGAATACATCGAAGACGATGAACTGGTTGAGATCACACCCAGCCTTATTCGCCTTCGTAAAACTTTGCTGCGGGAATCAGAGCGGCGTCGCATGGCCCGCGCTGCCATCGGAGCCACCTAAGATACCTGCTCATTGGAGACGGTAAGGTGGCACCAGCATTGATCTGAAATCGTTGACCCTTTTGCAGAGGCAAGATGTTTTTTCCGCTTTCTGACGATGATCGGACGCTCGATGGCCCGGCTTGGGTAACGTGGACCTTGATTGGAATTAACCTGTTAGTTTTTGCCTATCAGGCAGCTAATCCGGAATTCACTCAGGGATACAGCATGGTCCCGAAAGAAATCACAACCGGAGTGGATCTCGTCGATTCCGAATTTATCGAGTTCGATGGGCAAGTGGTCGAGATCCCGCAGCACTCCGGCCCGCCCATCATTTTTTTGACGCTTTTCACGTCCATGTTTATGCACGGCGGCTTGATGCATATCGCCGGCAATATGCTCTATCTGTGGATTTTTGGCGATAACGTCGAGCACCGTTTCGGGCATCTCTGGTTTCTCATCTTTTACTTGATTAGCGGGTTGGTCGCCTCCGCCGCGCAAATTGCCTTGAATCCGCTGGGCATTATTCCCAACTTGGGAGCCTCGGGGGCAATTTTTGGCGTCCTCGGCGCCTACTTGGTGCTGTTCCCACGCAATCAGGTAAAAGTGATCGTGATGTATTATGTGGTTTCACTTCCCGCCATGGTGGTGATTGGAGTTTGGGCCGGCATTCAATTTGTGTTTACCTGGGACTCCATTTATGCCGACCAGCAATCCGGAGGTGTGGCCTATGCGGCACATGCCGGCGGTTTGCTTGCCGGCGTTTTAATGGGTTTATTAGCTCGCTCGCTTTTCCGTGAAGAACCGGATTCAGCACTGCACCGGATCGACGATCGCGACCCGAAATCTCGAATCATGTGGTGAGCCCAGGCGGCTTAGAAAAACAAAGCCCCCATTAGGATTCAAGAGTCGGATTCTAAAACTAATTGATCGTCCCAAGGGTTGTCCCAAGGTTTCCATTTCGCAAGATAATCACCGTAAATGGGGTGCTCGCTCACTCGCTCCTCAAGCCATTTACGAGTACCCGCAAACAACGCACGTTCCTGCTCCAATTTCAGTTGCCCTGTTAGCACTTTGGAGCGCAGGAAAACCAAGTAAGTATCCAGCACGTCGCAGCGGCAATAGGCGTTGATCTCGGCCAGGTTGCCTTGATCGTAAAGGTTTTGCACCATGTGACCGGCGATATCCATTTTGCCCGGCAGACCCAACAGAGTGGCGATCAGATTCAAGCCCCCGTTCATGCGTGTCGCCCCAAAATTGGAGAACAGATCCTGTAAATCCAAATGGGATTTGAGGTTGTAGCGATTGCGCTTTTGATCGTAGGTCCGATCATCGAGGTTGAACCAGGCAGGGACGGCGATGCCGTATCGATAGGCGGACAACTCCAATAAGGGGATGTCAAAGCCGCGTCCATTAAAACTGACCAAGGTGGGCTCGTTGTAATTTAACCAACCGCGCCAGAAATTTTCTACGATGATGGGTGTGCGATACTCCGGATCATCTAAAGTAACCAGGTCGATCAATTCAAACCCGGCATTCACTTTGGCGACGGCCACGGAGACCGGTTTTTGAAAGGTGTACGGGATAAAATCAGATCCGGTTTTCTCTTTCCGCTCCCCGCGATACATTTCGACCGCCTGAAATGGTGAAAGGTCTTTCTCTTTGGGGTATTGGATAGCGGCAACCAGTTCTCCGTCCGCAATAGATTCCACATCAAAGACGAGGTAACGAGGATCGGAATCGCCTTGAGCCATGTTCACTCCAATCGGGTTGTGCGTTGAAAGGCCTTGGCGTTGTTAATCCCGGTTGGGTAAGCAATTTTTCAAGGTCAGCAAGGCATACGCCGTGCCGTAAGGTTGATGGTAATTGTAAAGCGGGTAATCCCACCAACTGCCATCTTTTTCTTGCCGGTCCAGCATGAGTTTTGCCAGAAGACCTTGGTAGGGACCGCGTTTATCCGCCGGTAATTGCTCGATGCAAATCCCCGCATAGTAATGACCAAAGTAGTAAAAGTATCCGGCAACTCCCATCCACGATTCATGCGGAACCGGCCGTTTGCGACCCATGTCCAACCAACCGTTTCGCAGATACAAACGCACCAACCAATGCTCGAGCACATTGTCCGTGATCTCCTTATCACCCCACAAACGCAATGCCACGTTACAGCATTGACTGCGACCAAGACTGCCGCCGGGACGATTGATACCACGCATGGGTTGAGTTTTTAGATACTCACCATAGAGGTATGTGAAATCAGGTTTTTGCTGACGCAAGGTCGCGGTAATCGCCCGTTCCACCGTCCTCTGGTTGACGTCAAAACCGGCATCTTCCGCGTTCTTCAGGGTGACCAATGCGGCTCCATTCAGGAAACTGGTGGAGCTGGAAGTGGGTTTGCGCCCGCCGTAGCGAAAATCGTAATATCCCCAACCGCCGTCTACCGACTCGTAGGTATCCAGCATCTTGAGTTGCGAAACGATCAAACGATCCAGTTGCTTGCGCTTGTCAGCGGAAACACCTTGGCGTTCACGCAGTGCCAATAGCGCGTCGATCGAATACGTGTGTGCCCAACAATTATAAATGGCGTCACTGGTGGCGCGTTTCAAGCTAGGCAATTGTTCCATCAGCCAAGCTTCTGCTTTGTCGACGGCAGTTTGTACCTCGGCATTGTCTGCGGTTTCAACAGCCAGCAACGCCGAGATGCACAAGGAGGTGGTTGCCATTCGGAACCCATCATGAGCTCCGGGAATGGGCGCATAGATATTGAGATCCTTCGTGTTGGTTGCCGCACCCCAGGCACCCGTTTTCCGCTGGCTTTCCAGCAGATATTCGACACCTCGGTCAATCGACTGCTGAACATCCAGTGCGGAAGGCACTTCGACATCCGGAATCTTGGGCGGTTGGCTGAAGTCGTAGGGATCTTCGACCAGCCGCTTTTGATTCTGTGGCTGAGTGGATTCCTGCGGCGGCGTTGCATCTTTGACGGCTTGGCAACGAGCTTGGGGAAGCCAGTTGGTGGAGCCAGCGATGACTAGCAGGCAGGTAACTGCGCGAGCAATATTTTTTGCGAACACGATAAAGGGGCC
This sequence comes from Planctomycetaceae bacterium, assembly GCA_024232675.1. Lineage (GTDB taxonomy): Bacteria > Planctomycetota > Planctomycetia > Pirellulales > Pirellulaceae > CAJQPP01. The sequence continues at coordinate 8,661 of JAAEPL010000337.1, read as the reverse complement.
CTTTTTCATCATGGTGAAACTGCTTTCTATTCAGGCCGTTCCAGCAAAATCTTGTCACCCGCCGACAGTCCGGCTGTGATTTCAACATTACCGTCTGCTTCCAAGCCCACCGTTACCGCATGTTTTTTATGTCCATCACCTTGCACCAGATAAACGTAGTGATTGATGCCGTCATTTGTGAAAACGGCGGCTTCTGGTGCGGTTATCGCGTTTTCCTTTTGAGCAAGCAAAAATCTTACCGAGCAAGTCATGCCTGGCATCACACCGGTAGGAATTTCGGTGACGTTCATTTGGCAATCAAAGGTGTCAGCTTGCAGCGGCACATAATTGACTTTGCTCACACGAGCCCGGGTCTTTGATTTGGGGAATGCTGTGGGCGTGACCACCCCTTCGGCACCTTCATTAATCGACGCCAATTGTTTTTCGTTGAGGTTGGCTCGCAGCATGATTTGAGTGGGATCGACAATAGTGACAAGCGTTTTATTGGGCGGAGCCTTTTTGCCAGGTTGCAAGACACGACTTGCTCCCGCGGGACCTACCCATTTACCACGTTGACAGCTGCCATAGTAAAGCACGCCACTGGCAGGTGCCTTGAGCGTCATTTGGGAGCGATCGTTTTGCAGTTCCTTAAAGTCAGATGATTCGTTTTCGAACGAGGCTTTGGCTTTGTCAAAGGCGATACGTTTTTGATCACGTTCCATCGGCATGGCAACTTTCGACTTCTCAAATTGCAAACGAGAACGTTCCAATGCTGTTTTTTTCTCCTCGGCCTCTCGCGGCAAAACCGTTTCCAAGGTGCGGGCAGCCTGCATCTGTCGCTGCTCCAAGTAAAACTGCTGGTTCTCCACGTCCCGCTGTGTGCGTGTCAAAACGATCTCTTCGGATTCCTCCGTCAACTCATCTTCGTCGTACATTCGCTTCAGTTGGTTGTATTCTTCCTGAGCATACTCGAGGGAGTGTTGGGAACTTTGCACGCCTCGGCGGGTACTGCGTTCGCGGTTAGGGCGTTCGACTTCGGTGTAGTACTGGTAATCGGCTTTCGTATTCTCGAAGCCACGTTGTTTGAGAGCCATGTCGAGGGCAAAGGTCTTTTCCGCCATTTCCAGATCGAGCCCGGATGATTTCAACGCCAGATCTGCTATTTGCATGCCGAAGCCGGTATCCTTGAGTTCGCGATCAATCCCGTCCGTCTTAAACCAGACAATTTCTTGGCCTGCATTGACGGTCGCTCCTTCGCCGACGATTTTCATGATTTCAAGATCGGTCCACTTTTCGACGTTGGCTTCCACCGGTGTCATTTTTTTGGATTCGACGGTTGCTTTGACGTTTTCAATGACTTCGAAAAAGCTCGGCTTGACGGTGTGTATCTTGCGTTCATCCGATTTTTTGTCTTCTTTTTCCTGAGACATTGCGACCGTTTGCAACGTGAATAGTAATGCAAGGGCCAATAGCAGGCGGAATTTCATGTTGGTGATTCCCAAACCAGGTGACGAATGTGTATTTATAACTGCCCCAAGTATAGCAATTTTCAGGGGCATTCATACAGACGCGACCTTGAGTCGGCACTGACCTGAGCGGTGGGTAAGCCTGTGTGATTCAGCGTAATTTAATCTATGCGTTTGCAGCGCATGGAGAGTTGCCCGCCTTTTAACCGCACTCGTCATTCCGATAAGATAAGACGGTTTCCTTGGATCTCCGCACCTTAAAGCCTAGAGCTATGAACCGACAAAGACTTCTTGATCGATTTTTGCAGTACGTAAAAGTCGATACGATGGCATGTGATGATGTAGACCATTACCCCAGTAGTCCCGGGCAGATGGATCTTGGCAAGTTAATCCTCGGCCAACTCCATGAAATGGGATTAGACAACGCCACTCAGGACGAACATGGCATTATCCTGGCCACCATTCCCGGTAATACCGATGGCCCGGTCGTCGCCTTTAATGCACATCTTGATACTTCGCCAGAAACGACAGCGGAGGGCGTACAGCCGCAGATCGTGGATGCCTACGATGGCCAAGATATCCCTCTATCAGGTGATCCTTCCAAAGTCATTACACGTGACAAATGCCCGGCCCTGAAAAATCTCGTCGGGAAGACCTTGATCACGACCGACGGTACGACGCTTTTAGGAGGGGATGACAAAGCCGGAGTTGCCATCATCATGGAACTGGCCAGCCACCTTTTAGAGAATCCTGATATCCCCCACGGTCCAGTGAGAATCCTATTTACTTGCGACGAGGAGATTGGTCGCGGTGCCCAACATGTCGATGTCGCGCGAGTGGATGCGACGGCCGCGTACACCTTCGACGGAGGGGGACGAAATCACGTCGATGTGGAAACTTTTTCCGCCGATTTAGCCACCGTTACGATTCGTGGTATCAATACCCATCCCGCTTATGCCAAAGACAAGATGGTAAACGCCATTCGTGCTGCCGGGAAATTTTTGGAAGCCATGCCTAGTGACGCCATGCCAGAAAAGACAGCCGAGCGAGAAGGCTTCTTGCACCCCTACGCGATGGAGTCGGGGGTCGCTGAGGTGAAAATGAAAGTTCTCCTGCGATCTTTTGACACCCACCAGTTGCAGGCTTACGCTGAAAACTTGAGGGGCATCGCGCAGCACGTAGAAGCGGAACTGCCTGGCTGCCAAATTCAAATAGAGGTGACCAAGCAGTATCGAAACCTGGGTGACGGTTTGCAAAAAGAACCTCGCGCTGCGGCTTACGCGTTGGAAGCCCACCGCCGTCTTAATCGTGAACCCATAGAAGCGATCATTCGTGGTGGCACCGATGGATCTCAATTTACTGAAATGGGTCTGCCGACCCCCAACCTTTCGTCGGGTCAGCATAATATTCATTCGCCGCTGGAGTTTGCTTGTTTGGATGAAATGCTCGAAGCCTGTGAAGTCGGCGTTGAGTTGGTGAAAATCTGGAGTGAAGGACCAGATATCTCCACCTCCCCTTGAGGCGTCGGGAAACCCGGGTTAATAACGGGTCAGTCCGCGTGATTTAGGCGGTTTTGGCTGGTGACGATATTTTTACTCCAATACTTGGCATTTGCAGACGAATATCCCCATAATGCGCTTGTTATTTTGCCGGTGAAAATTTTGCCTCGACAGTGCATAGTCTTAGGAGAAAATTATGGGAACCGTCTTGTGGACAGTCATCGTTTTGGCTGTCATTGGTTTGGCCGTCGTGATGTTCGTTATCAGCATCTACAACGGCTTAGTAAAGCTACGCAACCGGTACGAAAATGCCTTCTCGCAAATCGACGTGCAATTGAAGCGCCGTCATGATTTGATTCCTAATCTCGTGGAGACGGCCAAGGGGTATATGAAGCATGAGCAGGAAACGCTGACGCAAGTCATTGAAGCACGAAACCAGGCGGTATCGGCACAGAAAAATGCTTCCGCGAACCCAGGCGACCCTAAGTCGATGAAGGAATTGATGAAAGCCGAGTCCGGCTTGAACGGTGCCCTAGGAAGACTGTTGATGATCGCCGAAGCCTATCCCGACCTGAAGGCTAATGAAAACATGCTCTCCTTACAGGAAGAGCTGACGTCCACGGAAAATAAAGTGGCCTACGCACGTCAGGGTTACAACGATTCAGTAACCTCTTACAACACTGCTCGGGAAGTTTTTCCAGCCGTGATGGTAGCGGGCATGTTGGGATTCAATGAAGCTGAGTTGCTAGAAATTGAAAATCCTGAAGAACGTGTTGCACCTAAAGTTTCCTTCTAGGGCGGACTGTCGGTCTGCCCACCCGTAGACCCAGCGAGATAACAGCGGCTCGACTCGAGGTGGTTTTTAAGACCACCTCGTTTACTTTCAACGCTTTCTAAAAGGGCACATTGAAGTGGATTTTTTTGCCAGCCAGGAACTTGCCAGAAAAAATACGCGACGCTTGATTTTCTATTTCATCATTGCCGTCATTTGCATGATCGCTTCGATTTACGTGATCGTGATGTTTGCCATGGGGGCAACAAAGATGCAGGGCAAAGATCCTGGTTTGAATAACTTATCAGTCGAATTTTTCGACCCCATCGCCTTGGGAGCAGTGGCACTAGCGGTAAGTTCGATAGTGGGAATGGGCAGCGCCTACAAAATTTCCTCGCTCCGCGGCGGCGGCGAAAGTGTAGCTGCCATGTTGGGTGGGAGACGCTTGCCACCCAATTCCAACGACCCGGGTGAACGACGAATTTTGAACATCGTAGAGGAAATGGCGTTGGCTGCCGGTACCCCGGTGCCACCCGTCTATTTGCTCGATCACGAGCCGGGGATCAACGCTTTCGCAGCAGGTTACACCATCGACGACGCGGTGATCGGTATCAATCGCGGTACCATCGACAGCTTGAGTCGCGACGAATTACAAGGCGTCATTGCGCATGAATTTAGCCATATCCTGAACGGTGATATGCGTATGAGTATTCGCATCATCGGCGTTTTACACGGCATCCAATTGATTGCCCTGATCGGCTATTTTGTGCTTCGCAGTGGCGCTGGAGGGCGACGCGGTGGTGATAATAAAGGAGGCGGCGTTATCTTGTTGGTGGCCCTCGGCTTGGTGGTTGTAGGTTGGGTTGGTTTGTTTTTTGCAAGAATTATCAAAGCCTCCGTGTCCCGGCAAAGGGAATACTTGGCCGATGCTTCCGCGGTCCAATTTACTCGCAATCCCGATGGGATCTCGGGTGCGCTGAAGATGATCGGAGCATCCGCCAGCGGTTCGGCGATGGAAGCGCCAGGGGCTGAGGAGGCCAGCCATATGTTTTTCGGGTCGATGTTCCGCAATCCCAGTTCGATCTTTGCCACGCATCCACCGCTGGGAAAACGCATCCATAAATTAGATCCCCAATTCAATGGCGATTTCGCCGAGTACGCCAAAAGTCGCATGGCCCGCCGGCAACGACGCGAGGAAGCAGCTGCGAAGAAAGAAAAGTCCAAAACAAAAATTGGATTCCCTGCAGGTAGTCCGACCGGGAAAATGGGATTCCCAGGCATGATGGGAGACAGCTTTCCTATCGATCCCGCGATATTAATCGCGGGTATCGGCTTGCCCGATGACGACGATGTGGAATATTCCGAGTTGCTCGTGGACGGGATCCCCAGTGAGTTGGCTGATGCAGCGCGTGACGTTTTTAGCGCTCGCTGTATCGTTTTTGCGTCGTTGTTAGACGACGAAGACGACATCATACGCGAACAACTCCAAGCGATTGCCAAAGGGGAAGGGCAGGCCACGATCGATGAAACCTTGCGCTGTGCACCGGCCATTCGTAACTTAAATGAAAGGTACCGTTTACCGGTCTTCGAAATTATCCAAGGCTCTCTGACAGGCATGTCACCTGAGCAATATCTGTCATTCCGAGACAGTGTTGACCGATTAGTAGCAGCCGATAAAAAAGTTGATCTGTTTGAGTTCTTCCTCCGACATCATCTTTTGGTGCACTTGGATCGGCGTTTCGGAAAAGTGCCTCCGCCCAAGGTTAAATATCGTGCAATCAATCCGCTGCAATCTGATATCTGTCGACTACTCGGAGTGCTGGTTCGCGTGGGGCACAAGGATACGGAGACCGCCAAAGCGGCCTATCAGTCCGCGTTGAATGCGTTAGATAAACCTTGGCAGGATGACGAGGAATATCTCTCCGAAGGGTTCAAATACAGCACACTCGAAAAATCGATTGAGAGACTGAATGAGGCCTCTCCCAAAATCAAGAAACGGGTGCTGACGGCAATGGCTGTCGCTATTACGTTCGACAAACAGGTTACTGTCGAAGAGGCCGAGTTATTTCGGGCGATGTCGGAGTCCCTCGATTGCCCAGTTCCCCCAGTTGTTGCCAGCATTTAGGGTCATCTTTTCACCGAGAGCTAGCGGCTCGTTTTTTAGCCGGTCAAGAACGTTGTTTTCGTTCTCTTAACGCCGCAGATGGTCGATTAATAAGGAACGGTAATCCGCGCAGATTCTGCAGCTCAGCGTATTCCAGCAGGCAACATCACGTCGCTCGCGAATGCTGACCCGGCATGTGCGGGGCGGTTTCGAGTATCGGTGTAATCGAACACCCTTTGCAAGGAAGCAAGGTTCATGGCACAGCAACGTCGTCCAAGCGAACAAAGCAACTCCCCTCGTGGCGAGAGAGAGACCGTAGAACCCGTCGAAAGAGCGGCCGCTAAAAAAGACCGCAGCTTGCTTTCACGGAAATGGCTGTGGGCCTTGCTGATGTTAGTAGTGCTGGTGTGCTTTCTTCCGACCATTGTGGCGCGGACGCCATTGAAGCAAGTCGTCATCGACCAGGCCTTAGCAAATTTCAAGGGTCGCATCACTGTCGAGACCATTGCCTGCGGTTGGATCAGCGATACCGAATTGACCAATGTGGTCGCGACGGATGAATCCGGAAATCCATTATTCCAAGTGGGTTCGTTAAAGATTGGTAAATCTTTGACGTCTATTTTGAACGCGACTGATTACGGAACGATTCAAATCGAACGACCTGTTTTGCACTTAAAGTTGCGTCCCGACGGCAGCAACTTGGAGGATGCGCTGGCCGACTTATTACCTACCGGCGAGCAATCGGCTGGCCCTTCACCGGCCGCCATTTTGGCGATTACAGAAGGCCAGGTCCTGTTGACGGACGCGACCACGAAGCGTCAATACAATTTGGATAAGCTGACGGCTGACATTGAAGCTTTCCAACCTGATGGCGCTCCTCTGAGAATCAATTTGAAAGGGAATGTCACCAATCAGGATCAGGCAGACCCCGGCGCGTTTGAAGTCAAACTGGCCTTTGATGCAGGTAAAAATCAACTGGACTTCGAAAACGGTTTAGCCTCACTGGAAACCTCTCAACTTCCTATCGAATTTGTTTCTCCAGTGCTTTCTCGGTACGTCGAATCCATGGCTTTATCCGGTACGATGAACGGCAAAGTTACCGCCAACTGGTCGGCCGAGGATGCGGCTTACGATATTGATTTGGGTTCCACCGAGTTCAGTAACTTAATGGTCGATGTGCCGGATCGGTTGGCAGACGATAAAATTCTTCTGACCAACGCATGGTTAAAAGGTCGTTTTTCCATCACGCCCCAAAAAATGCAAGCGGATCGCTTGGCAGGCTATACCGAAATGGGTTGGTTCAAGGCTGACGGTGAATTGAATTGGCAGCAGATTGCTGCGGCATCGGGTGCTCAGATACCGGCCAACAATTTTCAGGCAGAGGGCTCTGTGAATTTGGCCCCCCTGGTCTCGATGTTATCCAATACGATACCTCTTCAATCGGGAATCCAATTGAAAGCCGGCACCATTCAATTCAATGCGGGCAGTCGTATTGAGGGCACGGATCGGCGTTTGGTGGTCAATGTAGAAAGCTCAGGCATCACAGCGATTCGCGATAATCAGCAATTGAACTGGGATAAGCCGGCCCGCGTTGTGGCGGCGATTCGCCAAACAAAAGATAACGCGTTGCTCGTCGAATCCTTCAATTGCCGAACGAATTTCCTTTCCTTAAACGGTTCAGCAAACCGGGATACCGGCGAATTTCAGGTCCAAGGTAACCTCCAATCCGCATTGGCAGAGGTCAAGCAATTCCTTGATGTGGGTGACCTTGAATTGGGCGGCGAAATCGATGGCAAGTTCGCTTGGCAGTTTGACGGTAACTCGCAGGATAACTTAGAGAGCCGACCATTACGGGCGGGTGGAAGATTCCGAGTAGACAAGCCGCTGGTGCAACTGCCTGAGCAGGGATCGTGGAGCGAAAATGAAATAGAAATTGTTGTACAGCTCTCGGGCCAACGTCTGGCAAACCAGGGCGGCATTGCAGAGGCGATGCAGTCGATTCGCTTGGATTCAGGGAAGTTGGATCTCATTCACGAAGGGCAGACCTTGGAAGCGTTATTGGCCGAACCGCTGATCGGGCCTTCGTGGGATTCAGACTGGAAGCTTAACTGCAAGGTTGGTGGCGATTTAAAGACTTGGTTCGCGCAGCTCAATGCCTTCGTACCGGTGGATGCCGTTGTCACGGGGAATCTGGAAGCCAACGCTCAAATTACGGTAAAGCAAGGCAAACAGATTTGGGTCGAAGGCATGAAATATGAATGCCGCGATCTCTTTTTCGACGGTTATGGAGTGACGCTTAACGAACCGGAGATGGGCGGGGAAATCGCAGCCGGTTATGAAATAAGTAGCGGGAAACTGCAAATTACGGATGCTACGTTGGCGACTTCGGCTTTTTCGGTGCGAGCTCAGGAAATGTTGTGGGATCCTCGTTCAGGAATGGAATCGTTATCCGGCCAGATCGCGCTGCTGGCAGACGTCAATCGCTGCATGGCGACGCTTAACCCAAACCCCGGGGCGGACAGCCTGCAATGGTTTGGCAGGGCCAACGGGACCATTGAACTGGTCACCAACGAAAAAGCCATTAATAGTAAAATAGTCCTCGATCTAAGCGACATAGTGGCAGCCAGTTTTGAGCGCCCACGTGGAGGTGTGCAAAATGTATCCAGCGGGGGAACATGGGTACGCGTATTCGATGAGCCTGCGGTTGCGATTAATTCGACGCTGCAACTGAGTCGAGATTTACAGCACCTGGTGCTGAATGATGCTCAGGTGAAGGCGTCTGTTTTAGAAGCCCGTGTGACAGGCCAAATACGCAACCTGTCGAACTCGTTAGATACCGAT
>JAAEPL010000336.1 GCA_024232675.1 Planctomycetaceae bacterium | reverse complement strand
CAGCATCTGCGGCGAGAACGAGGCAAGCAGCACACGGTCCGCAAGGTCTGATTGCATCCGAGTGGGCGGCGGAGAACGCATCCAGTGCGGTACGGTCGGTTAATTTTGAAAATTATAATCCTTCTCCGCGGGTCTCCGAGTCCAAGACGCACATTGCGCATCAGGAGTTCGATTTGGCTGCGGAAGCTGATTGTGTTGAGCCGCATGCGGAGGTGTTCCGTGAGTCGAAGTTGCCCTCTGCCAACAAGTGTGCCACCTGTCACGAGCAGATCAATCAGGAGTAAGCGAGTTCCGGACGCGCTTACGCCTCCATTTCGCCGTTGTTTCAGAAGTTTGAGCCACACATAAATGATCTGACACAAGGGACGATTGGTTGCGTTTGTTTGCGCTGCCATGCCCCGGTTGCAACGACTGTGGGATTAAGGCGAGGCCAAGCGATCTGGGATGGACCGCGAGTTTTCCGCGAGGGTGTCACTTGCATCACCTGGCATCGCGTTAAGGAAAACTAAACAAAGACCAACGCTGAGCGGCGGATCGAACCCGTTGATGAATTCGCACCTATCTCCAGCAGCCAAGGCGGCTTGGGGCCTCAAATTGCCACGCAGCAAGCGGATAAATAAAAGGTGAAAGTGGATCCGAATTACGCTCGACCGGGACAACCGATGCACCGTCTCGCGATCAAACACGCTTGCGCAGCTACCACACATCGGCTTGGCCTTTACACGACGCTACGGCAGATTCATTTCAAATTCCATTTGCGTCATTGGCAATGCGGGTCAGGAGACGAGCAATGGCTCAGATACCGCTGAGGGCCTGTTGTAATTGATGGAAAATTCGTTGATCACTGCTCGATCAAATTCTCTGGTTCCCTATTTCAATTTGTGGGTTGGTTTTGATCGCCCATAACCGGTCGCTCGAGCCGAGCAAGCGAGTGAGATTCTTTCCAACACCGGCACCCTCTTTGAAAGTGACGGGATGACATTCAAAATTAGGGTCGATCTGGTTGTGTCCATTGGCCGTTGCGAAAGACATTTTTTGATAAATCAAATTGCGTCGCGTTGCGGAAACTGATCGGCTGCAAGGGCGAGACGGTTTGTTCCACAAGGATCGACCAGTCTGCGGTTGCGTCTCGCTTGGGGGAAGCTGTTTCTAGGGATTCGTCGATGGCGATTTCCAACTCGATGGTTCGCGCTAACCACTCCGTTGCCAGTTCGGGTGCGATGGACCATTTTCTCAATTCCCGCCATGAACAAATATTGTCAAACGGCTGCAGCGTTTGCTCCACCCAAGGTTGATTGATAACATCGGCAGCGTCCGCTCGTTTGCCAGAACGTAGCTCGACGAGCGCAGCTCGTAATTGTTGACGGCGATCCGAGATTTCGGCTGGGATGGTGGGGCTGGCTTGGCTGGGCGGCCTGCTGGGGACTAACCATGCCTGTGCATCCCCCAGGTAAATATTAGCCAGTGCTCGGAAACGCTTTTCCTCTGCGACGGTTCGCGCTAATGGGATCAATCCGCGGACACAAAGGTCACGCAGATTATTTGGGCCGTTCACAGCTGCCAACAGGTATAAACGTATTGCTAAGTCCCGAGCTTCCGGGTCCTTGCTTTGAGGGGCAAGTTCTTCTGCAATTTCGAGATAGGCTTGCGGCTGACCCGGTTCTAACCGCTCTAACTGTTCGGGTTGAATGTTGATGACCAGTGCGGCAACGCGATCTCGAGCGATAGTCAGTTCGCGATAGGTACTGGTGGCTGGATTCCTCCGCTGAAAGGTAACGGAGCTCGCATTTTGGGAGACAACCCGGCCGAACCAAGTTGAACCATCTTGTAAGTAGATGACATCGGCTTGGAGCGGAAAAAGCCCGCCATGAAAAAATCCCCAGAACGTCAGGATCCATAAAAAACCAGTTATCAAGCGACGATTTCCCATCAGAATTTATCTCCTAATTGGGATCGCAAAAATCCAAGTTCGTTGGCGAGAATTGCTTCGCGGATGTCGGTGGGTCGAACTGCGGAACTCGCAGGTGTTGCAGCGAAGGAATCGATCGCCAAACGAGCTTGTAATGCGAAAAGCTGCATGTCATTTTCGCGGAGATAGCGATTGCTTTCGACTTTTCGCTCTGTCGTTTGTTGCGTGGTTATGGAATTCGAGGTTTTCGCTCGTCCGAGGGCCCATAAACTGGCCAGTTCAGCGGGCGATTGAGTGGCGCTGTAGGCAGCTCCACCGATGCCGGAAACCGCACAACGAATCCGATAATGTTCAACCAACAAAGATCGTAATTCATTCCATTGGAATCTTGTATCGGAACCCTGTAACTCTGCCGTGTTTCGTAAACCCAAGGCGGCTTGCCTGCGGATTTGCTGGCTCAGCTGACGACGCCAGTTAGCCCCCGTCAATTGGGGTTGGAAATCAAGTAACAACGACACGCAGGTCATGGCTTGGTCTCGGTCGCCCTCCGTCGTTTGGATTTGCTCGGCTAAAGCCAATGCTAAATTGGGCCAGTGCTGAAGTTGGGAGAGGTTCTTTTCAATCTCGACCAGTTCAGAAGTGCCGGTGGCCTCCAATAAAAAGCGTGCGACCTCTGTCGCTGAGGTCCACGGGATATCTCGAATCCGTGGCGCGACGCGTGTTAATCGCTCGAAGGCGGTAGCGTTAATTTGGTCTGTGTTATCGGAGGGGGCTTTCAGTTTTTTCAGGGCATTGTCGAGTGCTCGTATATCAGACGGTAAAGCCCTGCGTTGAATGGATCGGTAGTTGGGTAAGTTGTTGTCACCGCTGCGTAGGCGGGTGAGTAAATTGGGTGGTCCCTCCGAGTAAAGCTGCTCGGCCCGCTCTATGAGAGTTGGGCTGTTCCGCTTATCACCTTCCGCAAGGAGTAAGCTGATCGTTCCGAAGTAGACAGCGTTCCCAATCGCTGAAGCAGTTGCCGGTGAGTCATTCTCTAGCAAGGAAATTAGGTCGCGATCCTCTTGAAGCCGTTGCCATGGTGTGGAGATTTTATTATCTGAAATAACGCTCGATAAACCTAATCGCTCTTCTAAAACTTTGTCGGTTCGCTGGGGCGTCAAGCTGGACGTATTGATACCCAATTGGTTGGCCAAGCGAGCGCCCAGCCACGCCTGAAATTCAACATCAGAGCTTTGTTGTTTGGTGAGGTATAAAAACCGCAACTGGTCTTGAGTGCTGGTGGCGACCATGCGTCCCAGCGTTTGTTTCATCTTTGGCCATGCTGCTGGAGCCAGCGAAAGCACGTTGACACCCGTTGAATATTCCAGTGGGCTCGCCGCTGGTAAATGTTGGCGAGTGAGATCGCCAAGCGAATCAAGTAATCCAGCTGCCAGTTCAGGATTGGTGTGACTGGCCGTTTTCAGGAAACGCCACTGCAGGTCCGCGTATGCCTGTGTTAAACGTTGCGGGAAGTCGGGGACAGCACTGTCGGTGCCGGTAACTTGCAGGGCGACCGAACGAAGTAGCTCGTTTTTTTCTTTCGAGATCGGTAACTCATGACACTTCAGTAGCAAATCAATAATTTGCCAACCTCGGGAGAATGCTCTTAGATTGGAAGGTAATGGACCTGCCGGGATTTCGGCCGCTTGCTGCATCATCTCCGCCATTTTTTGGCAGACTCGAAAGGTTTCGTCCTGGAACAAAAGTGCAAACAGAAGCCGGCACTGAATTGAAAAATCTAGATCGCTGGAGCCGGACAAGTTTAGAATTTCCGCGTAGCCGTCGAGTCGCTGTTTTGCAGACTCGGATCTCAGTAATTGAGTCGGGAAACGCATCACACGATGGTCGGCAAGCAAGGCGGCAACTTGTTCGGTGGTTTGCAAAGACCACCACGCTGGTGTGGTTGGTGAGCTTGTTGCTTTCGTGGTATCGACTGATTTTTTTGAGGAGTTCTCGGATGTCTTCGCGACCGGGGTGTTGCCGATTAGCCAAGTTCGGGCGGCCCATAAGCCGGCAAGGATAAGCAAGGCCAAGACTAGACCCGCGAGGATCCGCGTCCACCGACGGGTGGGGGATTGATGGGGCTGTGTACGTTTTTGTTGGCCTGCTCTTATCAACTCATCGAGTTGCTCTTCAGCTACGCCCCATTTCTTTGCAGCCTTTTCAATGCGGGAATATGCGGTTTCAGATAATGCGGTGCCCTGCCCCAGTTGCTCATCGATTAGTTGGCCCACGTACTCGATCGCATCTAGTCGACTGACACGACGAACTCCCATTTGCTCGGCAACTTCACGAATTAATTTACGAGCTTGGGGTTCGGGGATTTGATATTCGGTCGCGGCGATCTGCAGGACGTGTTTTTCTTGTGCGGCAGTAAACACGGTCGTGCTAGTTTTACGAAAATCGTTTTCCAGTTTTTCGAGGAAAGCTCGCTCGTAAACCGTGAATCGTTCTTCGTAACGAAGCTTGCCATCCCGTAACCGCACGATCCCGATTTGATAGAGTTTTTCGGGGAGCTTTAGATCCTCCGCTAAAGCCTTGATTTTTAACTGACTGCGTTCGTTCCAGCCTCGTTCAGCCGCCAGTATCGGGGCAGCACGGCGTAGGAATTCTCGAAGTCGAGAATCCTCGTATCGCGGTTCAGAAGTGGAGTCGGTCGTTCGGTTCAAGGGAGGTCTGGGAGTGAGAATGGTAAACGATCAAACCGAGCCTTCCAGGCGGGGGGCAACTCAGGTACCAGCACTCGGACTTGCTGATAGATGGCTTGGGCGGTTGCGGGCTGATTTTCTTGTAGGCATAAAATTAGATTGTATTTTGCATTGAGCCAAATTTCAGAATCGGGTGAGAATGCTGCGATAATGACACGCCAGTGTTTTGCCGCATTCTCAGTCTCTCCCCTTTTCATTTCTGCGGTTGCCAGTCCCTCCAAGTAAGGAAGTTGATCAGGTCGGATTCGATGTAATCTTGCGAACGCATCCGCTGCCTTTGCGAATTGCTGCGATTCCAATTGCAGTTGCGCGAAACGGAAAAGCGCCGTTCGCATGATAGCGTCCTCTTTTAATTGGGAATCGTCCGGCTCATCCAACTCCAGCAGTTGTTGGTAAGCCTCGATCAGTTTGATTCTGGTCGCCGTAGTCGCTCTCTGACTGGAATTTTCTCGGCTTTGATCAAGAAGGCGGGCGCGGGCTATTAGGGCGCCCCTTCGGTGACCACGATTATTCGTATTACCAATCAGCCACTCGGCAGCGGCGGTTTCGATTTGTTTCTGGGATTGAATCGCAGCGATATTCATTTCCAGAAAGTGGTAATCGGATTCCAGTTCGATGTCCCCGGAAACGTTAGGCAGCCAAGCAACGCAACGCTGCAGCCAAGCTTGTGCCTGTCGCACATCCTGTTGTAAAGCGACGTCAGCCCCCAGCAAACAAATGCGAATGTACTGGGTTGCGAGATTAGGATTTTCAGCAGGTGAGTTGGTTTCCGATAAATAAAATTCGGCAGCTTTGAGTGTGGCTGTGGCCCACTCATTTTTCTTGACTGCGGAGTCCGCGGCATTCCAGAGTCGGTGATTCGCCCGACAGATTTCGAATAAGGCACGTTGGTAATTAGGGTCATCACGGCGAATGGATTTCAGTGCATCGAGCGTGTCTTCTCCCGGATTTTGATTCAAGCGATGAGTGATTTGGAGAAAGGCTGCTTGTGAAACCCGTTCAGAATTCGGGTACTGCTTTTGGAATTCATTTAACGCAAAAACCAATGACTCGGACCAACGCAAATCCGCCGCGGCCAATCTTTCCAACGCCTGACAACGCATCCAACTGGCGTGACTTGCCAACCGTGAATCAAACGGCTGAAGGAGAGTCGCTGCTTCCCGAAACTGCGCCGCCGCGGTTTCATATTGCTCGGCAAGGTAAAGTGCAAAACCAAATTGATAACCACAGCGAGCTCGAAATACAGGGTCAATTTGTGATTCGGTCTCGAGTGCCAAACGCAGGTTTGCCAGCGCGTCCGCGATTAAGTCGGCTTTTCTCTTTACCGCAGGTAGGCGGTTCGCCGCTTGAGCCTGTTTCAGCGACGCATAACCGTCCATCCAAAGCGCGAAGAAATCGTCGCCAACGACGCGAACGTCTGGGAACTCGGTGTGGAGCTCATCCAAGAGTTGGAATTCATTGGCTTTCGCCAACCCTTTCAACCCTGCCCTCGTCATATTGATCGTCTCGGGGTTGGGAGGGGACCAGCTGATCCCGGCGATAGCAACCGATGACCAGAACGGGATATCGGTGGAAGCTTCGGCATTCCACTCCCACTGATTGACCATCGTATTGGCGGACTCCAATTGTGCCGGAAAAAGGTAGGAGTGGAATTGCCATACACGCTGGTTCAGACGAATTTCATTAGGAACTTTAGGATCCTTGAGAAGGGTAAAGCAGAATTTCGCTTGTCTGTCTTTTGCCATCGCTTGACTTACCATTCCCAGTCCCAGCAGTAACCGGCATGTCCATTCCGAATCAAGCGCCCACCATTGCGGTGAAAGATCCAATAGAGATTTCGAGTCGTTAACCTCCAGTAGCTGTAGGAAATCACTTTCTGCCGAAATAAGCAGTTGCCGTCGTTGGGCGTTATCGTCACTTGCGATGCTCTGGTAGTAACGAGACCAAGCTGCAAGGTATTGAAATTGTGCTTGAGCTGCTTCTAGGTCCTTCTGTGCTTGGAGTTCCAGTGTGGTTGTGGCCAGTTTTTTTTGGGCTTTTGTGATGGCACCGAGCGCGCGTTGAAGCACGCTGTCAAAACCAACGATTACTTTTTCTTTTAGCTTGGCGTTATCCCGTTCCCAAACCCATGCTTCAAACCAGGATTTCGCTCTGCGATATCTTCCAAAGGCAATGGAGGTTTGGGTGGTGACGGGAATCGCAGAGGGGAATTTCTCTAGCAAAGCATCCAGTTGTTGATTGAGAGCTTCGTAGTTTTCGGGGTTAGCGTTAATTTCCCACGCGTATAATTGCGCTAATTCCGCTGCCAGTTTTGTTTGCTGAGTTTCGTTCGCGGCATTGGATAATTCTATTTCCAGCAGGTCGGCATAAAGACCGTACAGTTTATGTTTCTGCAGGTAAGTCGCCAGATAATCTCGCTCAGTGGAGGGTTGGGCGATTACAAAACTAGCTTGGAAAAGCAGGCTGATCGCAAGAAGTAGCCGAGATAGGATCATGGAATCGGTACCATGGATACTTGGCTAAAACCCGCGCGATGACAACGCGCAACTGCCGCGGCCGCCATACCAAATGGGCATTCATTCGATAATTGAACAAAGGCTCCCCGTGTCTTGTCAGGGTAACGATCGAGCACGTCAGAAAGTATTTCCAGATCGACGGTGGTCGTCATGCCGATTCGGTAAGTTGGCGTTTGATTTTCCAATACGATCTCTACCACCGCGGGCTCAATATCGTTGTCAGTGGCGGCAGAGGACTGCTGATTGACGCGAATATTTGAACGGATTTGATGCTCGGGTGGGCGGTAAGTCGTTGTCACGAGAAAGAAGATGAGCAACAAGAAAACCACATCGATCATGCTGGTGGTCGATAATTCCAGCGACTGGCCATCGGTGGGTTTGAATTTGCTGAGACGCATTGCGTTTTCTTAATCGCTGAAAGAGGGTGGGCAGTGTGTAGGCTTAATCGATGTCCCTGTTTGCATTTACTCATCAGTTCATTATTGGGGCGTGCCCGCTTCAACGGACAAACGAACTCGATTGATCCCTAATTTACCGAGTTCTTGGTTCAAATTATTGACGAATTGGCCTGGACAGTTTTTGTCGCAACGAATCAAGATTTTTAGCTGGTTAGGATTGTTGTCGACACGCTGGATTTGCTCACCCACGGCATTCATCAATTCGGCAAGGTCGTAGTTCTTGCCAGCTACGATAATCTGGCCGCGGGCATCCAGGTTGATGGTGATGGAAACGGTTTGCAGAGGACGGCCATCCGGCCCCACATCTGCCAAATTGATGGGTTCGTCAAGTGTTTGCGTGATCTGCGAAACCGTCATGAAAAAAATGATCAACAAAAAAACAATGTCGATCATGGGGGTCATGTTCATGCCGATACGGGCGGGTTGGCGAATTCGACTTAATCGCATTATCAGTTGCCTTGTTTGATTTACTTTTTGCGACCGAGCGGACTCATGATACGTTCTACGCGTTTTCCGGCTTCTGAAACGATCGAGTCGATTTTGTTTCGGAAGTAACTAAAGGCGACCATGGTGGGGATGGCTACCAATAAGCCTAACAGCGTGGTGATCAATGCTTGCCCAATACCCCCGGCTAATTCCTCGGGGCGAGCCATGCCTTCACGACTGGCGATTGTATTGAAAGCTTCGATCATGCCCAAGACGGTTCCGGTTAAACCTAACATGGGAGAAACGGTCCCGATGACATTTAAGACCTCGACTTTTCGATAAAGCCGGCCGATCTGATCTTCGCCCGCCTCCTCCACCGCGGAACGGTACTCAGCAAATCCGAACTCGCTGCTTTGGTAGCGTTGCAGTCCTGCAGCGACCACTTCCGACACCAGCGAGTAATTTTTTTTGTCGTGACAGTAAGCCACTGCTCTGCCCACCTCACCCTCGCGCAGCATCTGTTCCAGATCTTCCATGACGGGCTCGGGCATCATGCGGCTACGAGTGATGGTTGACGCGTTAACAATGATAAAATAGACGCTGGCAATCGATAGTATGAGGATGACCCCAACGATGACCAAACCCAATGGATTACCGTCGACTAGCATCCTCGCCAAAGTGGTTTTTTTTTGCGGGTCAGCAATGTCATTCGTCGTGGTTTCAGATAACTCACCGGCCACGCTTTGTAGCGTTGCGGCCGATGCGGAATCCAAAAGAGCCGTTGCGCAAAATCCGAATGCTAATGCACAAATCAACATCAACGTGTTTTTTTTGATCACGCTATTTCCTGCTTGATTGATAATGCCTTCCATGCCAGGTCGTTGGGAACCGGTTGGTTAGCTCTTGCTGCAGTGACTCGAATTCCTCGGGCATGTCCCGCGAGCCTGCAAGTACTTGGTAAATTGCGGCGGCTGACAATTCGGGAAATTGGTTCTCGTATTGAGCCGGGATTTGCAACAAGATTAATTTCCACGGAGCCGTCGCGTCGCTTGGCGAATTCATATTAAGATCCCGCATCGCCAAGCCTCGGTAGTATAAGGCTAAGGCACGCTGCGCCGCGTCGAGATTCGGGGACGAATTTTGCAAGGATTCAAGCGCTGAACCGGGGTTTGAGTTAAGCCATGCGGATTGCGCAACAAGAATCGGTCCCCAACCTGTTTCTTTCTTCACTTTGCTCGTTAGATCAGTCGTCTGCGGTTCATTTAAAATTTGTAAAGACAGCAGGTAGGGATTCTCCTGTTTTAGGTTTGCTGTATTTAATCCGGACGCTGATTGAAGGTTTTGCCAGGCTAGTTTGGCAGCCGAATCGTCAAACCAAATCGGCAGCAAATTCAGGCATACGTCTTTTTTGAACCGTAAGCCAAGTTTACGGTCGAGGCTCTTTAGGTCGGGAGCTGCCGTTCGCATGGCAAGTATATTTATTAACGGAACAGCAGCTGCCTCACGCATGCCCTGGGAAAGGAAGTCGTGGAAGCTGGCAGCGTTGGCAATGTAAGCGGTTGGACCTGCTTTGTCGGCTGAAATTTGCAGAAGCTGATTGGCCATCGGTTGTAAATCATCGAAACTACCGCCGGCCAAGCGACTCTGAATACGGAAAAGTGGTAAACCGATCTCTTTCAAAAACCCATCGAACTTGTTTTGCTGTTGTCCGACTTTACCCTGCAAAATATCTGACCAAAGAAACTGTAACCCACCGTCGAGAACCAGACCATTCACATCCATGGATTCCACTTTGGCGGCTTCGATGAAAGTTAAATCTCTCAGTACAACATGCTGCGCCGAAAGAACGCCAGACAACATGCTTAAGCAACTGACGATGATGACCATCAAAAATTTCAACATGCCAGTTCTCGATATTGAGATTTACAGCGGTAGGGATAATTTTTCGTAAATGCGGGCAGCGATTTTACTCGCGCGAT
>JAAEPL010000335.1 GCA_024232675.1 Planctomycetaceae bacterium | reverse complement strand
CCATCGACTCGAACCTCGGAGATCGCGATACCAGAGTCTTCTTTCATGGATTGTAAAACGTCATAGACGGTGAAAGCGATGCCTTCCAACGCGGCCCGCGCGATATGAGCCGAGGTGCTGCCGCGGGTCATGCCGAGTATGGAACCACGCGCCCACGCATCCCAGTAGGGTGCCCCCAAACCGGCAAAGGCAGGCACCAGTACCACGCCACCAGAATCTGGAACACTAGCAGCTAGTGCATTTACGTCTACCGCCGATTTGATGATTCCCAGTCCATCCCGCAGCCACTGGATTGTGGCACCACCCATAAACACACTTCCCTCCAGCGCGTAATTACAAATGCCATCTGCGGTACTCCAAGCAATGGTCGTTAATAGATTATTTTGGCTGACCATCGGTTGCTCACCTGTATTAAGCAGTAAAAAGCAGCCCGTACCAAAGGTGCTTTTTGCCATTCCTGGTTGCACGCAGGCTTGACCGAAAAGGGCCGCTTGTTGATCCCCAATCATGCCACGAATGGGAATGGTGCCACCCAAGGTGGTGGTGGTTCCAAATTCGCCACTGCAGGGAACGACTTCGGGAAGCAAGGCGGCGGGAATATCAAACAGGCTCAATAGATCCTCATCCCATTGGCGACTGTGAATGTTGTAAAGCAAGGTACGGCAAGCATTACTCTCATCCGTAGCGTGAACCTTCCCATCGGTGAGATTCCACAGCAACCAACACTCAATGGTGCCAAAAGCTAAGTGACCGGCTTCCGCAGCGGCACGAGCGCCTTCGATATTTTCTAATAACCAGGCAAGCTTGCTTGCGCAAAAGTAGGTGTCGATTAGGAGACCTGTTTTGTCTCGTACCATCTGATCGTTACCGCCGCCACTCCACCGCTCCATCATTTCGGCGGTACGACGATCTTGCCAGACGATCGCGTTGTAAATCGGTTTCCCTGTACGGCGATCCCACACGACAACGGTTTCGCGTTGATTCGTAATGCCAATGCCGGCGAGATCTGAAGGTCCGATACCGGCTTTCTGAATCGCCTCTTTTGCCATCTCTGCCTGCTTGGCAAAGATTTCTGTGGCATCGTGTTCCACCCATCCCGGTTGTGGGAAAATCTGTTCAAATTCCTGTTGTGCCACGCCATGACACTGGCCGTTCAAATCAAATACGATACCGCGGCAGCTCGTTGTGCCTTCATCAAGTGCAAGAATGTAGGACATGTGGTTATCCTCGTGAGTAATTTATTGGGGGCGGGAACGGAATGATCATTTACCGCGAGGTTGCCTAATTGCCAGTTTGGGGATTCGCAGGCGTCTCCGTTTCGGGCGGGGTTAGTTTGTCGAAGCTTGACAGGTTTTCGGTGATTTGTTGCTGTTTCTGCTTGTTGAGATCTGCAAAAGCAACGCCCCACAGAGCCTCAGCGAAAGCCTCCTTGTCGGTCAGACTTTGCTTGTTGTCTTGTAATTTAAGAACCATAAAAGGGTATTCGTTTAGCAAATACAGCTGCCCCTTCAACTCCTTGGGCGATGCGGAAGCAAGCAAAGGAATGGGACCAATGTGTTTCGCACCCTCTGTGATTGGTATATCGGCTTCGTTTACCTCAAACTCCACTTCGCCAAATTTAAGAGTGCCATCCATCTGCAACGTCTCGTCCGTTTGCAGGGGTTTTCGTGTCGTCACCACTTTGCCATTTATCTCCACTGGGGTTAAGACATTCAATTCGGCTAACCAATCATTACGTTGGAAATTGGCCAGAGTCGTTACGCAAGTGTCTTTACCACTGGTATATTTGATTTGTCCGTCACACATTTCCATTTGAACCAACGTCTCTTCGACACTGAGAAAACAGATATCCAATTGGAATTTCACCTTCTGCAATAAATTGGGATGCACGCCGGCATCCACGGTGCCGATGAATTCTCGTTTTAATGCTGTCGCGGATTGATCTGGGAAGCTATCGCTGGGACCTGACGATAGTTGTATTTTGTCAGCCTCAAAAACGAATTTTCCGAGGTCCACCAGGAGGCCATCTTTCCATTCGAGATCGTCGCAACTCAGCTTTTGGATGTTTAATTCGAATTTGGTATCGGTGTTGATGAACTTCAGATTGGGAAAGGATATCTCTTTAATCTTCACACTTTGCGACTGTGTGCCGTCGAAATCGGTATCGGTGATTTCATTGAACTTGGGAGCATCGAGGGAATTCCAATCGCTGGGTGTAAAGTAGAAAACGCCGGAGTCGACGCCGAGTCGATCGATCACCAATTGGTTGTTGCTAAGCAAATCATCGGTGCCATTAAATTTGAGTTGAATATTTTGCACATCCGACCATTGCTCCAAATGGTTCTTGACGCGGATGCGGTCGATCGAAAATCCATCCGCAGGATTTCCGTTAAAGTTCTGCATTTCGAAATCGTTAAGTTCGATCGTCAATCCATCGATTGAGTACTTACCTACCTCCCGAACTTTTCCATCGAGGAAGTGAAAGTTCGACATTTTCGCATCTTTTAACTGTGATGTTTTTTTGGTCGCGACGTCGATGAATTTGATTTTCGAAAACTCCACGAGGTCGATGCGGATCTCCTTGAAAAAGTCTTTGGCTTTTTCGGAGCGATTAGTTTTTTCCGATCTTTCAGCATCCTCATCCGTCTTGTCGGATGGTTTTGAAGAACTGGATTTTGGGTCATCTTTGCTACGAAAGTAGAACGTTCCACTGGCGACAGAAAACTCTTCGATAATGAGTCGCCGATCCTCGCTAAAAAGACTGCGGATACCGTTGAAGCGAAACTCTACATCCTTGATTTTGGACAACTCGTCGAGGGAATCGCTTTGATAGGTGATCTCTTCGATGTGGAATCCACTGGAAAGCGTGCCGGAAAGGCCGTGGATTTTGACGCCCGGGTTACTCTCAATCAAACGCGCCACCATGTTGAGGGGAAGCGAGGTATAAAGGATGGCGTAATAGCTAAACGAAACGGAAATCAGTCCTAATAAAACAGCCGCTCCCAAACACCCCAGGCACCCTGTATAGCAACCCTTTGATGAACTTGGTTGGTTGAAATCCTCGGAAGGAAGGGGAGATTCGCTCAATTCGGGCTTGTTGGTTACACCAGACATTTCACTCTCCGTGTCGATTCCGCAGCCGTTGCAAATTTAAAGAAGCCATACCCTCCCATTGGGGCAGGCGATGTCTTGACCAAGCATTGTACTAAGTTTGCAGCGCGCGTGGTGAGAGCGCCGGCGCTGCCTAAATCGGCGTTGGAATCGAATATTTTCGAGAGGAATATCGGGGTGGCTTGCCGAGAGCGTCAGGTGAGATGGGGCATCGTCTGTTTGAAACGGTGTCATAACTTTTCGCGCGGGCCTGTTTTAACCGTCGGACAGTAGCACATTCTAGGTGTTCGGTGGCCACTTGAGCACAGATGCATACATGATGTCCAATTCCGCACGCATGGCACTGTTCGCGTTTGCCATCACGAAACCACAGGTCTGTTTGGCGTAATGTCGAATGTTAGTTTCACTAACGACGTCCTTTTGGATGACATTAGCGATCAGTTCGCGGGAATGATGCAGTAGCGAATGGGAGGCGTCGGGATCGGGTTGGGCCATCTGCTGGAGAGCGATTGAGACCACATCAATTTCCGCCAAGATGACACTCAACCGGGTAATCGTATCTTCGTGGCGTTGCTCTCCCCTGTTAGCCATGAGGGTCAGTTGCACACGGAAGTCCAAATGGCAGAGACTCTTTAATTGATGGTAGCCAGGGGGATGACTCGCACGGGGAAGCCTTGGTTCGGTGCCGCAAGCGGGTCTGTCCGAGGTGCCAAATCAAACAAGCCTGCTGGTTGCTCAAGGTTGCGTGCGTCTTTCATGGTCATGAAAGAGTCTCACCGTTTCGGAAGCTCCGAGGCAGTCTTTGCGCGGGTTCCTAGTTGTTGCCCCTTTTTCGACAACTGCTTACTGAGAGGTAAGGCTTCCTAGTGGCAGGACAAAGAAACGCTAGTGCCCGTCGATGGTTGAAATTCAATCCACTGCAGCTTCGCTTTCCAGTCAGAAATGCACAACTTCGTTTTGGAAACGTTTGAGTCATGGATTCCATCATTCAGAAAAATGCAAAGGGCTCAGTCCACTAATCGACGTTCTCGAAGCAGTACAGGTTCTTTTCTCCGCGAATGAAAATTTCATTACCGACGATCGCAGGTGTCGCGTCAACAGGTTCCCCCAGTGCGTTGGTCGCCACAACGTCTAGTTCGTCCCCGTGTTTGAGCACCAACGTGGTTCCGTTGCGTCCTGT
>JAAEPL010000334.1 GCA_024232675.1 Planctomycetaceae bacterium | reverse complement strand
ACAAGGGAAATCAGATTTCGTTTACGAAGCACGTCTAGCGATTGGCTGACGGTCGCATTGCAGGTCCCTGTTCTTTTGTGTGATTCATCTTGCGCGACGGGGGCCTGGCTGATTCTCAGGTTGCTCTCTCTCTCTCTCTCTACGCGGGCGGCCTTCTATCGCGGAAGTACCGTGACGGACGTTCGCGATTCAGTGATACCGGCGCCGTAGGCGTTGTTTCTGTTCGTGCTCGTAGGGTTTGCCTTGGCAGTCGCGTTGGCAAACTCTCCGCGGTCTTGCTTGGGTCAAGCTGATCGCATTCAGGTGAGTTGGTTTTGTCACTGAAGCTAGTTTAGTCGCGGAAGCTATTTTGCCGCGAAGTCAGTGTGGCAATTCAGGGGTGCGTGAGCTGACGGGGCAGGCAGTCCCGACGCTGGCAACCCAAAGATTGGGTCGCCAGGTCGGTAGGAGTCTGCTGAATTCATTGGGGAGGATCGGATCGGAACCTTGGGGTTTGCATCGGTAGGCTCCGTCGACCATTTCCCGATTGGTTAATAGTTGCCAAACCGGTGAGGGCTGGATGGTTGAGGTGCCGGAGCGGGTGCCGGGGCAGGTGCTGGCATCTCAGGGCGGGTAGGCATGCTTTGAGCCATCGTGTGAACTGCCGGTGCCATGGGCGTGGGCATAATGGCCGGACGTGTGGCAGCAGCGGCGGCGGCTGCGGCAGCTGCGGCGGCCCGAGCAGCGATGGCTGCGTTTTCTTCTTCCTCGGCCAGTACTTGGAGGAGCTTGGAAATGCACAGCTTGTTCATGCTGGTTTTGTGATCAGCAGCCTCGGCCTTCAGGGCCTCGTGCAGGCTTTCGGGTAGGCGAACCGTGATCACGCGAGTCGCTTCGTTGTGGCTGCCACCGGGAATCTTACGATTCCGCAGGTTGGTTACCATCTGCTGGATCTCTAGGTACTGGTTCGTTTTTTCAAAATAGATGTACTCATTTTGATCTGGGAAGACGCTGCGTGCGGCTCCCTCGACTCCCAGCACTTCGCGGAAGAACGTGACCCAGTCGGGATTGCTTTGGTAAAGCTGTTTCGCAACTTGGAGGACTTTTTGACTGCGGGTGTCAAAGCTTTCGTTTACTAGTATGTCGTTCATGTCGAGACTCCTTTTTCGCCCTGAACGGGAGAAGAAAAGTGATGCAGGTGCCGACTAGCTTCCTTCGCCAGCCGTTTGCCCCCACTATCTCGCCATCGTCAAATAAGACTGCTAATGTCATTACGCTGCTTGCACTTACGTCAATTTCGTTCAGATGCAAATCTTCGCAGCAGTCTTGCCTCTAAATTGAGCAGCTCAAAACTGCACAAAGTTTAAGCAGTTTTTGAGTTGCATTGTCCATGTGTCCACTGAAAACGAACTTTAATAAAAGTACTAAAAAAAGTGAAAGTCGTTTACGACGTCGCTCAGAGCTTGTCCATTAGTATTGGCTTTTCAACTCAGTTCTCACGTTTTCCAGCAGGGCTTTGGTGGCCTTGATACCGGTGTACTCGTCAACTTTCCCGCCTTCGTACTCAATGCCGACCCAGCCGCGGTAGCCATTGTCCAAGACGATTTTCATCATCCGAGTGTAGTCAGTATGAATCTCCTTCCCCGAGTCGTCGAAGTCGTGGCTTTTGGCGCTGACGGCTTTGGCGAAAGGCATTAATTCCTGAACCCCTTTGTAGCGATCGTAGATTTCCCCGTCCTTCACGCGGAAATTACCAAAGTCCGGTAAAGTCCCGCAGTTTTCCAGGTTTACCGCTTCAATGGTTTTGGCCAGCCATGCGCCGTTGGAGCTGAGGCCGCCATGATTCTCAACAATCACATTTAATCCGTGTTGGCCTGCAAATTCACTGAGGCTTCTCAGGCCATCGGCAGCCAGTTTGCTTTGTTCGTCGTAGCTGCCTGAGGAACCTGCGTTAACACGAATAGAGTGGCAGCCGAGGAATTTAGCGGCGGTCACCCAGCGAAAATGATTTTCGACGGCTTGTTTGCGAGCGGCTTTGTCCGGGTCACCGAGTAAGCCCTCCCCATCGCACATAATGAGCAGGGAGTTGACGCCATGGTCGGCACAGCGTTTTTTCATGTCCGCTAGATAAACCTTATCTTCGGCCTTGTCCTTGAAGAAGCTGTTGACGTATTCCACGGCTTCGATGCCGAATTCCTCTTTGGCGACGCGGGCAAAATCGAGATTGTTAATTTTTCCGCTCTGTAAATTGCGATGCAATGACCACTCGGCCAAGGAGATTTTGAAGAGGGGGTTAGGTTCTTTGGTGGTTTGGGCCATGGCGAGTGTTTTCGAGAGTGGGAGGGCGGCGAGAGAGGTTGAGGCCATGCAGCCAGCTTTGAGTAGTTCTCGGCGATTCCAGTTCATGCCATCGATTCCTTTAAAGAGGCGTTATCAATTGATTTTGCCAAAGTATAGATACGCGGGCTTTTGATGGCAAACATAAGGGTGCACCAACTTGGTATCGGTGGGGGAGTGTAGTGAATCGCTCAAATCCGGCGAAATTAGGCCTGCCCAAGCTCCATGGCGGGCGGGTGTCGTGGTTTCCGCGTTCCGAGGCTGGGTTACAATGCACGCTTAAATCATTTCAATATATCGGGGTTCCCCATGAGAATCGCAATCTTCTTCCTCGGCTTTTGCTTGCCGGCTCTTTTTTGCATGAGCTCAATCGCGCAGGAAAGGTCGTTAGGTGATGCGCTCAAGGTTATTAAGGGCGTGGGCGTTGCGGGCCTCGGTCATGAAGACGCAGTCAAGGCCATGGCGACGCTAAATGCCGCCAGTGCTGATGACATTCCAGAAATGCTGCAAGGGATGGAGGGGGCTAGTCGATTGTCGCTCAATTGGATTCGGGGAGCTATTCAGTCTTCGCTGGATCGTGGGGTGTTGCCAAATGAGGAGGTGGAGGCGTACTGGAGAGATGTTTCCGGTTCTCATATGGGGCGATTGATGGCTTACGAGCTTTTAGTGGAAGCCAATCCTGATTTTTCGAGTAACCATGTTGCTTCCATGCTGGAAGATCCCAGTTTGCCGCTCCGTCAGTTGGCGGTGCAAGATTTTATCGATCGTTCCCAGGCGACGGAAGATTCCGGGGAGGCTGTCGCTTTGCTCGCGCAGGCCTTGCCTCATGCAAGAGACAACAATCAGATCGCGGAAATTGCCAAGCTGTTGGCGGTTGAGGGGATTGAGGTCGATTTGCAAAAGCAGCTGGGGGTCGTGTCTCGTTGGCATGTGGTGGGGCCATTCGATAACACAGGCGAGATTGGATTTGAGGAAGTCTTTGGTCCAGAAAAGGCTCCGGGCGATATTGATCTATCGGCTACCTACGCAGACTCAAAAAATGGCACTCCTGTTACTTGGCGTTTATTTAATACGTTAGATTCCGCAGGTGTGGTCAACCTCAATGAATTGCTTGGCGAGGAAAAAGGCGTCGTGGCGTATGCTTTTGCTGAATTTGATGCTGTCGCTGCCCAAGAAGTCGACATTCGTATTGGGTGTATCAATGGCAATAAAGTTTGGGTGAACGGAGAAGAGGTGCTGAATAATGAAATCCATCATGTCGGCATGATGATGGATCAATTCGTGGGGCGAAGCCAACTGAAGAAGGGTGTTAATCAAATCCTTTTTAAGGTTTGCCAGAATGAGCAGTCGCAGCCTTGGGCTAATCGCTGGGCATTCCAGTTACGAGTGTGTGAAGACGATGGTAAGGCGGTTTCGCCGGCGAAGAAGATAGTGAGCGAGTAGCGGTTGGGGATGTTATCCGTTTTTGCGCTGATGCGTAATTTTTTTCGCTCGCGAGTAGAAGTGTTCGGTTTCCAAAAAGGACGTTCGTCATAATGAAAAATCTATCCGGCATTCCTTTCTCGGTTTTGTTGCCAGCGGCATTTTTGTTGGCAACGGCGTTTCTGCAAAGTTCGGTAGGGGCGCAAGAGTTTTGGGCCTTTCGCGGATCAAATGGGGGCAGCGTCTCAGAGGAACTGGGATTGCCCATTGAAATTGGTCCCCGTAAAAATCTGGCGTGGAAGATTGAGTTACCCGGGCGTGGGCCTTCTAGCCCCATCGTCGTCGGCGACCGAGTCTTTGTCACCAGTTCCGGCGGCCCCAAAGAAGACCAGCTTTTTATTAGTTGTTATGCCACGAAGGATGGTGCTTTAATTTGGCAGCGTCGGTTTTTGGCAACCGGTCGGTGTTTTTGTCACCCGCTTTCTGCCAATGCCGCGCCAACACCCTGCACGGACGGGGAGTCGATCTTTGCGTTTTTCTCGTCTAATGATCTTTTCTGCCTCGATTTGGACGGGAACTTGAAGTGGTGCCGAGGGCTTGCCGTCGATCACCCGAAGGCCGGGCATGATACCGGGATGTCATCCTCGCCCGCTGTTCAAGGAGATGTTTTGGTTTGTCAGGTCGAGAACCAAGGTGATTCTTTTGCTACTGCGATAAATAAACGAACAGGGGAAACGCTTTGGGAGATTGAACGAGATAAAGATGCGAGTTGGGCTTCGCCTTTAATTTTTCAAATGGGAGCTCAGCGTTGCTGTCTATTGCAATCTGCTGCGAGGGCCACGATCGTTGACTTGGAAACGGGCGAGTCCCTTTGGGAAAAGGAGGGGCGAGGTAATCCGATTCCTTCCTCGACAATCGATGCCAATCGAATTTACATTCCTTTAGACGGCCTGACGGTTGTCGATTTTGGTGGCGGTAGCATTCGTGAAGTAATGAATTCCACGAAATTGGCGGCCGGTTCGCAAAGTAATATTGTTGCTAACGGAATGGTCTACACCTTCGGCAGGGGTGGGATTGTGACATGTGCTTCCGCGGTCACAGGAAACGAAATCTGGAAAACCCGAGTTGGTGGTCAGCACTGGACGACTCCTCTTTTGGCCGGCGGGCATTTGTATTTTTTCTCCCAGGATGGCATCGCCAGTGTCTTGCAGATTTCGGGTAACTTCGAAAAGCAAAATGACCGTCTGATTCATGTTGAGGATTTCGAAGGCGAGATTTTTCTCGGTTCACCAGCGGCCGCTGATGGGGCGTTGTTCATGCGAAGTGACCAGCACCTGTATAAATTTGCTAAGGATCCAGTTTGAGGAGCGATGTTGACTGATTCGATAAAGATTTTTCCCACCGGCCCGATCGACGCTGATGTCCGCCCGCCCGGTTCGAAGAGTATCACCAATCGGGCGTTGATCTGTAGTGTGTTGGCCAAGGGGGCTTCCGTATTGCACGGTGCGTTGCAGAGCGATGACACAGAAGTCATGGTCGCCAGCCTGCAATCGCTGGGTTTTCAGGTGCAGGCTGACTGGACGAAGTCTGTGATTCGTGTGCAGGGTCGGGGGGGCGTGATTCCTGCTGACCAAGCGGATATGAACCTGCGAAATAGCGGAACTTCGATTCGCTTTCTGACGGCCCTCTGCTGCGCGGGACAAGGGCGTTTTACTTTGGACGGAATCGAACGCATGCGGCAACGACCCATCGGTGAGTTGGCAAATGCACTCAATCAGTTGGGGGCTCAAGTGAGTTGTGAGGAGGGTTGCCCGCCAGTGCAAATCGAGGCTCGGGGTTTGGCTGGCGGATCCGCGATCATAAACTGCGAACGTTCAAGCCAGTTTCTCAGTGCTTTACTGATGGTCTTGCCGCAAATGCAGAAGTTTACTGTCTTGCAAGTGCCAGGCGCGTTGGTTTCTCAACCTTATGTATCGATGACCTGCCAAGTGATGAGTCAGTTTGGAGTGGAGGTTACTCAGATGGCTGGCGAGTATTCTATTGATCCACGTCATGCCTATGCGGGCCAAGTTTATGCCATCGAGCCCGATGCTTCGGCTGCCTCCTATTTTTGGGCGGCAGCAGCGATTACGGGAGGGCGATGCCGTGTTGACGGTTTGAAACTTGGAGCCGTACAGGGTGATACCCGATTTTTGCAGGTGCTCGAAGAGATGGGCTGTCAAATTATTGGGGATGAAACCGGGACCGCAATTTATGGAGGACCGTTGAGAGGAATCGAGGTCGATATGAATGATATTAGTGACACCGTTCAAACCTTGGCGGCGGTCGCTTTGTTTGCCGAGGGGCCGACGACCATCAAGGGCGTAGCCCATAACCGATTTAAAGAGACGGACCGGATCGGCAACCTCGCCATTGAATTGCGAAAACTAGGTGCAACCGTCGATGAAACCGACGATGGTTTCGTGATTACGCCCGCCGCATTGAGGCCGGCTGAAATTGAAACCTATGATGACCATCGCATGGCCATGGCATTGTCCCTAGTGGGTTTGCGGCAACCTGGTGTGGTAATTAGAAATCCCAGTTGTGTTTCCAAAACCTATCCCCGTTTCTGGGATGATTTACGCGCCGTTTCCTCGTAGTTCGCAGCCTCGATGCCCACTAATTAGTTCGGTGTGTTACCAGTGAACTGCACGGATTTTATGCCCAGCCGATTCAGCCACTCCTGTGTCTCTTTTACTCGTTGCTGGTTGATGCTGTTGGGGATGGTGACCTCGGCGGCCGTGATGCCATTGCCAATTTGGCGAGCGATGTAACGTGCGAGATCGCCACGCGTGATGGGAGCGTCTTTCAGCGAGTACGAACCATCGGCGTTAAGCTGAAATTGGAAGCGGTCGCTGTCGTCATTCTCCGTTTCGGTTTTCGGACGTGCGTTTGGAGGTGCTGTGGTACCCGGCTCGGTTTTAATATTAGGGGATGCCATATCTAGCTGGCGTATCAATTTTCCCAGTTCTTTATTGGACCCCAGTTGAATGGTCTCCTCCACCACTTGGGCGGATGACGGATTGGTGGTTTTAGAGACCCCGTCGGGGATGATGTTGTTGAAAGCGACCTGCCCATTTTTAATGACCATGGCAGGTGCTTGCAACGTGAACAAGTTGTTGGCCGGATTTTCATCGACGACGATTAAATCAGCGATGTACTTGGGATTTACTTGTCCCAGATCGTTTTGGCCTAAGACATTGGCGGCGGTCACGGTGGCACTTCTTAATACCTCCTCGATCGACATGCCATAAGCGAACATCAGTTCCAGTTCCCGCGAGTTTTCTCCGTGAGCAAACACTCCAACATCGCTCCCGCAAGCGATGGTCACACCGCAGGCGAGTGCGTTCTTGATTAATTGTTTTGCTTTTCGGATGCGGGGCGGATCAGGATCATTTTGTGGGTCCCAACCTTGGTAGATTGAAATGGATTCCGAGGCGGCAAGGGTCGGGCAGAGCACGACCCCTTTTTCGCGCATCATCTGCAGCGTCTCGAGCGAGGCATCGTAACCATGTTCGATCGTTTTGACCCCTGCCGCGATGCACCGCTGAATGGCTTCGTCAGTGGTGGCATGCGCAGCAACCGGAATATTCGCCGAACGCGCTTCGTCCACGATGGCATTGATTTCGTTTGGGGAAAATGTCGGCGTGGCAGGATCACCAGATCGTCTTCGATAATCGGCGTAAATTTTGATCCAATCGGCCCCAGCCGCGATCTGCTCCCGAGTCGCTTTTCGACATTCGGCCACCCCGTCAGCGGTTTGGGCGCCGACCGGTATTTCCCAGCGGGGGTCAAAGCCCATAGGGCCATAGCCACCCGTGGTCACGAGTGCTTTGGTCGCTGTGAAAACACGCGGACCGGGTATGATTCCCTGGGCAATCGCATCTCGCAAAGCGACGTCAGCGAAGCCGGCTCCCTCGGTTCCCAAATCGCGTACACAGGTAAAGCCTGCGGCCAGCGTTTGCTTGGCGGCGACCGTGCCACGAATCGTTCTTAACTCGAGAGATTCCTTCAGGACTTGATCGTCCCAAACCGTCTCGTTGTAAGGATGCAATAGCAAGTGCGAGTGGAGATCGATCAACCCCGGTAACAGGACTCGACCTTGTAAATCGATGGTTGTATCGGCTCGTGCTGACGAGTCGTTCGTTATCCCAAGGATGCGATTTCCTGAAATCAGAACCGCTTGGGCCTCGTCAGATAATCTACCGTTTACAACATCAAAAATTCGGGCATTTTTTAATAGCAGGGTGTCCTGAGCTACCGCAGGCGTGGCGGTTAAAGCGATGAACAGGATAATCAAAGATCGGATACTGTGTGCGAAAGTCATCGGGTTGTCCTCGTCTTTCAAGTCGCCGTCATTTATTGAGTGGGATTGGAAGTCGATCGTTTGCGACGCCGTTATTCGTGAATACCATCTCGAGTTCGGGCGTCGCTGGGATGGGGCACAATATTCTGCCATTCACTGGCGTCGCTGCGGGCAACCACTGCGACGACCGGTTCCGTCATGCTCGTATTATAGACTTCGTGGGGGATGCCAGGTTCAATATAGATGAAGTCACCGGCTTTGTTATCCAGGGAATGCTCCAGCGATTCACCGTAAATATGACGGACTTGGCCCTGAAGAATGTAGAGCATAAGTTCAAAACCATCATGAATGTGAGCGTACGCAATAGCTCCGGGAGCCACGGTCGCAACATTCATGGATAGTTTTTTGGCA
Organism: Planctomycetaceae bacterium; assembly: GCA_024232675.1. Lineage (GTDB taxonomy): Bacteria > Planctomycetota > Planctomycetia > Pirellulales > Pirellulaceae > CAJQPP01. Next base: position 258 of record JAAEPL010000334.1, on the reverse strand, counting down.
TTCGTGTTTTTTTCGCTTAAGCCTGCTTTGTATTTTATGCCATTCCAGCCACGGAAATTTTCGCCGCCAAAAACCTCGCTGGTGCGGATGGTTGAGATCCCGTTTCCCCCGTCGATAAACTTTCGCAGGTCAATTTGATCTGTCATGGTGTTTCTCTTTTTGAACGAGTTTGAGGTTGCTGGGAAGTCTGCATCGTGGCTTCCCATGTTGGCGATGAATAGGGGTTTAGGTTGTGTGATTGAGTGAGTTGGTTTTTTT
>JAAEPL010000333.1 GCA_024232675.1 Planctomycetaceae bacterium | reverse complement strand
TGTTCGAAGGTGGACGGGACGAAGATCGGATCGTTACAGCACGCAAGGGTACCGGAGGATTCACCGTAAAAGTAAAGGGCCAATCTGCCCACGCCGGGAATGATCACGCGGCTGGCGTGAATGCGATTCACGCGCTGGCTTGCCTAATTCCCCCTATCGAAAGTTTGACCAATTACGACGCCGGTACGACGGTTAATGTCGGGGTGATTCAGGGCGGAACGGCTAAAAATACGATCCCGGACGCAGCCGAATGCTTAATCGACGTGCGTGTCACCAGCCTCGACGAAATGCAAAAAGTGCAAATAGCGTTGGAGAGGATTGCTTGCTGGGATTTTGTGAACGTTGAACAAGTGCCTGCCAAAATACGCACCGCGAAAATTGAGCTTGAGGGTGGGATCAGTCGCCCGCCTATGACGGCAACAGATTCCAGTGAGCAATTACGAAATCGTTATGAGGCTTTCGCGGCACAGGTGGGTTTAGGGATTGGGGCGGCGCCGGTGCAAGGCGGTGGTTCGGATGCCAATAATTTTGCGGCTCTGGGTGTACCGACCATTGATGGCCTCGGCCCCTACGGCAAATTTATGCATAACCCCAAAGAGTGGTGCTGTCTGGAAAGTTTACGAAAGCGGACTGCGGCACTGGCATGTTTTCTTGCTCACGAGCAATTCTAGTTTGCGGCGTAAAGCGATGGCCGATGCCGTGCTGGGAGTTATTGCTGGGTGCGGTTTCGATGGGTCGGTTTGACGGCGCGGATGGTGTCGCCGATTTCCACGTTCAGTCGTGCCGCCATCGCCTGACTAATCACCACGTTTTCGCCTTCGATGGCGAGCGTGCCCTGCGTCGCCCGGAACTTCAAACTCCGGTTGCTGACCAAAAAGCGATCACCCGGGATTTCGGATTGAATATCGGAGATCTTCAGGATTTTGCTTTCGCGAATGGTGCGAATCGACGCTGTCGCACAGTGGACTGTGGGGCCGCCATCGAAAATATCTACGAAGTTTCGATATTCAAAACCCTCTTGCTCCAACATGATCTTGGCGGGAATGGTTCGGCGGTGAACTTGTCCTAAAACTTCCTGCGCATCTTCTGGCAGCAACGGCACGTAGATCGGATGCTGGGGCATCAACTCGGCAATGAATTTTTTGTTCTCGATGGTCTGTGTTTCAGCGCGAGGATATTCCATTTGGAAGAAATGAGATCCCACGGCATCCCATAGAGGGCTGTGACCGTTTTCGTGGACTATACCTCGTAATTCAGCGATCGTTTCCGCTTCAAAGCGTTCCAGAAATTGTGCCGCAAACAAAAAACGAGCCAGTGATAACAGTCTGCCATTTCCCTTTCCCTGATATTCCCGAGAGAGAAACAGCGAACCGATTTCTGTGGGACCACTGTGGGTGGTTTGCAGATCGAGGTAGTGGATCTCTTTTGCGACTCCGAGATCTTCGGATTTTTTGATTACGGATTTTATTTCGTAGGTGTAAAAGGGTTGGAAGCCACCTACTTTGGAGTAGATCGCGGAGGTGCCAACGACCTTGGCTTGCGTGGTGTCTTCCATCACGAAGACATAGGGTTGCCCCCGCGGACGCGCGTTCTCTTTATCAAAGGCCCGCGCGGAATCTTCGATACGCTCGGTGAGCCTATCTTTTGAGATTTTCAGCGTCGACAATCCAAGTTCAGCGTCCTGAATCATGGAGAACAGCGGATCGATATCTTCGATTTCAGCGGGGCGAACGACCAACATTTGTATTAGGCGGATGCCGCCATCTCCCCCACACACGTTTCCAGAATTTGTAATGCTTGGTCAATGTGGGCTTCGGTCGTGCAACCTAAAGGCATCAGGAATCGCACGCGGGTCGGGTTCCCACCTGCCATAAATGAAAGCAAGCCACGGTGATACATCTTCATGACGAGGTCCTTGGCTTCTTCAAAACTGCCTTTGAAAGGCGTGAAGGCGACCATGCCACCGATGCCATAAGGCCCCTTCAGGCTGCCGGGGAATTTTTCCTCAATGCGTTTGATTCCTGCGACAAATTGATCGTGTAATTTCACATTACGACCCTCGGGGCCATAGTGTCCGCTATCGACCAAGCCTTCGATGATAGCCTTGCCGGCCAGCATAGCCCAAGAACTGCCGGTAAAGGTTTGGCTAATGAGACCCGGACGCGGTTTGTAAGAATCGCGGTAGATCGTGCAACAGACTTGCGTGATCTTTCCCACGGTCACGATATCGACCAAATCGTCTAATTCAAAATGTTGGAAGGCAAAGGGGCGGGTGGTCCTTGAGAAAGATTGAACCTCATCGGCAATGATTGCCATGTCGTGCTTTTTGGCCTCGGTGATGATGGCTCGGAAAAAATCCTTGCTGCCCGGGTAGTAGCCGCCTTCGCCCTGAACCAATTCCAGCCACAGATTGGCGTACTGACCAGGGAACCGGTGGGCGTGATGACGGATGGCTTGCACGCAGCGACGGGTACTGCCTTGCGGATCTTCATGATCAAAAAATGGAATGAGGTCAACGTCGATCGCTTTCGGGATGCCGTCGCGATATTTTGCTTTATCAGTGACCTGAGCCAAAGCCAATGTGCGGCCCGCGAAACACTTTTCAAAGGTGAGCGTGCGTGTGGCAGGCGCGTGCTTTTGGAATGCAATCTTCAGTGCATTCTCATTGGCCATGGCACCACTGGTGGTTAAGAAGCAATGGTCCAATCCCGCATTGGATTGGTTGGCAATGGCGAGCATCGACTTTACAAAGTCGTAACTGATGGTGCCTTGCTGAAGATTCCCATGCATGACCGTATCGTTCAGTGCTGCATCAATCCCAGCTTCCACAATGCGGGGGTCACTATGTCCAAAACCATGAACGCCAATGCCGGTAATGAAATCAAGTTTCACGCTGCCGTTCGCGAGTTCCACAAAAGGCCCGTTTCCAATGCCACTTGCCAAGTAGGGAAAGTACAGATTCCCGCCCCGCATTTGACCGTATTCGTCCAGCAAGTTCTGGTAAGGATCTGCCAGTTCGGGAGACGCTGTTTTTACGTCGTTGATTTTTGCAGCATGCTCACCTACTGCTTCTAGCAATAGTCGTTTGGCTTCGGCGACACGCGGATCGTTTCTGAGGGCTTCTGCGACAAGGCCGGTGGATTGCTGGGTCGTGGACATGTTGGTTCCAGAAGGTGGTTCAGTTGCTTATCAAAGCAACCATTTTATGGCTAACTGGGATTTTCACAATGACAACGTAGAACCGCATTTAACCGAGCGAAAGAGATATTCGCGAACCTCACCGAATCGGCCGAGTCCGGTTTTGAAGCCGCGATGAGCCCCTCTTTACCGGCAATATTCTGTGCCGCTGACCCGCCGAACTAAATGCCGGATTTCGAGTACGCTCAAGGTAGCCAGGATCCGCTGCACCGGCAGTCCGGTGGCTTGTAGGATCGCGTCGATACCTGTCGGGATGGATTCCACAGCTTGGAGCACTAGGGTTTCCTGTTCGTTCAATTGAAGTTCGGCAGGATGGAGGATTTTGTTTTCGTTTTGGTCAGCCGCCGGACAGGCTAATGGACCAAGCTGTTCTATGACGTCATCTACAGAGCGAACGAGCGTCGCGCCATCACGGATAAGTTGATGACAACCGCCTGTAACCCGATTGTCGATTTGCCCGGGGACCGCGAAGACGTCTCGGTTCTGTTCCCCAGCCAGGCGGGCTGATATCAGAGCTCCCGATCTTTCGGCTGCCTCGACCACGATGACCCCCAGGCTCAAACCTGTGACGATTCGATTGCGTTGCGGAAATGCCCCGCTCTTCGGAGCTTGGAGCGTCGGATATTCGCTAAGCACGGCACCAGTGGCTGCGATTTGGTGCGATAGTTCTCCATGTTCTGGCGGGTAGATATTGAGCAAGCCGGATCCCAGCACCGCTAACGTACGCCCACCAGCAGCCAGTGCTCCGCGATGGGCCGCCGCATCGATACCACGCGCTAAACCAGAGACGATGGTGAAGCCAGCCATGGCCAGTCCGCTGGCCAACCGCTCCGCTTGGCGGATTCCATAACGAGTTGCATGTCTGGTTCCGACAATCGCGATCGCCAAATCATCTTGTGGTAACAGGTGCCCACGCAAGTAAACAACGCCGGGCGGATCATAGATTTCGCGCAACCGCCGTGGGTAACCTGGGTCAGAAAGCGATAACAGGTCGATTTTATGTTCATCGCAACGCTGCAGTTCCTCGTGCACTTGAGCGTTCGAGCAACGGGTTGCGACGGCGTGCGAGAGCTTTTGTCCAATGCCGGGAATTTCTCTCAAGACTGAGGGAGCAGATTCCAGAACCTGTTGTGGGCTGCCTAAAGCTTCTGTCAGCAAACGGAATGTTCGTGGACCTAAACCTGGGGTCATCGCTAAGCAGAGTGCCGCGTGGACTGGGTTGGAGAGATCCAGTTCAAATGAACGCGTACTGCTTTGGGAGAGCGATTTCATTCCATCGTATGGCCTGCTAAATCCATGGACTCAAGCACCTTCGCACGACCTACTGAACTTACCAAGTCCACGTGCCCAATTCGAGTAGGTAAAATAAAATGTAATTCGCCAGCTACTGTTTTTTTATCCTTTTGCATCGCATTCCACAGCTCATCGTGATGTTCATGGGGGAATTGATGCGGTATCCGCAAGCTTTTCAATAGCTTGGCCTGTTGGGTAACTAGCGACTGGTCTGCGAGGTTCAGCTTGGTTGCCAGTATCGCTGCTGCATGCATCCCCATTGCCACGGCATGACCATGTGGGAAAACGCCGTAACCAAATACTTTTTCAATGGCGTGTGCGAAGGTATGGCCATAATTCAAAATGGCTCGTCGCCCTCGCGTTTCTCTTTCATCTTCTTCGACGACCTGTGCTTTAAGTACGCAGCAGCGGTGGATCAACTGCGTCATGATCTCCATGTCGAGTTCGTTGATGGCGTCTACGTTGGATTCTAACCAGGCGAAAAAATCGGCATCCATAATCACACCATACTTCACCACTTCTGCCAGTCCTGAAGTCAATTGTTCCCGCTCCAACGTGAGCAGTACGGAAGGATCAATGAGCACCGCTTGGGGTTGCCAAAACGCGCCGACTGAATTTTTTGACTCGGCAAGGTTGATGCCTGTTTTACCGCCGACGCTGCTGTCGACTTGTGCTAACAGCGTCGTGGGAATTTGAATCAAAGGAATGCCTCGCATAAATGTGGCAGCAACAAAACCTGCTAGGTCACCCGGGACTCCTCCACCCAAAGCGATGATTGTGGACTGCCGATCCAACCCGGATCGTAGAATTGAGTTCAGTAAGTTTTCATACTGAGCGAAAGATTTGGAAGCTTCACCTGCCGGGCATACCTGTAGTTGCAAATCAAAGTTGGCGGTTTGGATGAAGGCGGCCGCGTACAAACGATTGACATGGGAGTCGGTAATCAGGGCGTGTTTACCGGAGGGTGCCAGAAATTTGCCGAGGATATCGGTGCAGCACTCCTGCAGCCCGGTTCTGATGTAGATCGGGTAACTGCCGAATCGGTGATTGACGATGAGGGATGGTTTCACAGACTGAATTTAGCCGGACGAATCCCCCTCTGTCTAGCACAGGTGCGATGCCGTGTTGGCTTTCGTATCCGGTGCTGGTGCGAAGCACGTTTGGCAGCACGTTTGGCGATGGGCATAAAAAAACCGCAGTATCCTAATGAACACTGCGGCGAATATAAGAATCCTCCGACCGATTGTAGCGATGGGAGCTACTGGGAGACAGACGCGAATCGGACGTGCTAAGCACAAGCCACTAGTGAAACGGGCCTACCCAAAAAATTGGTCCCTCAGCCGTAAGCGTCAGAGGAATCTAAGCTAAGTATATTGTAGTCCGGAAATCGCGAGCGACGACCGAACCTTTTTCTTTTCGACATGATGTCACTGAAATGTTTGATGTTTCTCAAACCTTTCCGACTTTGCTGCCGAGAAAAATTTATAGGGGAATCATTTATTTCCCTCTACCCCAACAAGACCGAAAGCATCAGGAATTTTCAACCAAAAATAATTTGATTATTCGGTCCACCGTTTGCTCCTGTTTTTTTTGCAAGACAGTTAGGTGGCAGGCTTTTGTTAAAGCGAAATAAAATCCCAGCATCAACTTAAAAGTTTCTCTACCACCCCCAATAAAGATGGTTTTATTTTTTTTGTTTTAACCCCCGATTCAACGACGGTTTGAAGATTACTGTCCCCCGCGGAACTGCTGTTTCCAATCCTCTGGTTTTTCCTTTAGATCGGTTTCGTCCTGATAGAGATCTTGCAGTCGAACGAGTTCTTTTTTGAGTTCCTCTATTTGAGGCGACTGAGGATCCTTGTTGTATAGGTTTTGAATTTCGTCAGGGTCGCTCTTCAGGTCGTAAAATTCCCATTCCCCAAATTGGTAGAAATTCATCAGCTTGTGATTTTTTGTGCGGACACCGCAATGACGGGGAACCATATGGACGGCAGGATAACCGTAGTAATGGTAATACAAGCTTTCACGCCAGTCCGGCGGAGTTTTTCCTTCAAGCAATGGGACCAACGATCTACCTTGCATCGTGGCCGGTGGCTTGACGCCGGCAATGTCTAAAAATGTTGGTGCGTAATCAAGATTTTGTACCAAGTCATCATTAACTGAGCCTGGTTTGGTGACGCCTGGCCATGACACGATTAGCGGCATCATCATGGACTCGTCATACATCCAACGTTTGTCGTACCACCCGTGATCTCCCAGATAAAAGCCTTGGTCGGATGCGTATATCACAACCGTGTTATCTGCCATACCGTTTTCATTGAGCCAATCCGTGATGCGACCAACCGACTCGTCGACTCCTTTGACGCAACGTAAATAGTTTTTTACGTACCGCTGGAATTTCCAGCGGACAAGGTCTTTTCCTTCGAGGTTTGCAGCGTAAAACGCCTCATTGCGATCTTTCCACTTTGCGTCCCACTGAGCTAATTGAGCTGCATTCATATTCTTCTTATTGCGCCAACCTGATTTGTCTAACGACTGTCCCTTTTCGGCTTTGGCGTCGTAGTCGGCGGGTAAAGGGAGGTGTAAATCGAAGTTCAAGTGCATGTGGCGATCAATTTCCATTTGCTGAAACTTTGCGCCGGACGCGTTGTCTTCCCATTCATCAAAAAGTGTTTCGGGTTCGGGAAGTTCTACATCGGCATACAGATCAAGGTGCCGAATCGCGGGCATCCAGGTGCGATGAGGCGCTTTGTGTTGACACATCAGTACAAATGGTTTGCCTGTCGTTTTGGTTTTGTCTAACCAAGCAATGGCTTTGTCTGTCACAATATCAGTGCAGTGACCCTCAACGCGATATTTTTTGTTGTCTTGGGAAATGAACATGGGGTTGTAGTAGGCGCCCTGCCCAGGAAGGATGTCCCAATAGTCAAAGCCTTGGGGATTCGTAATTAAATGCCATTTCCCAATCATCGCGGTTCGATAGCCCGCTTTTTGTAACAGCTTTGGAAACGTCAATTGCGAACCATCAAAGTTGTCACCGTTTTTACGGAAACCATTTTTGTGGCTATGCAAGCCCGTCAAAATGACCGCTCGACTGGGACCGCAAATGGAGTTCGAGCAAAAACTATTTTCAAATAGCATACCTCTGGCTGCCAGCGCATCGATGTTGGGTGTCGGATTGACGGAAGCAAAAAGCCCTTCGTAAGCTCCAATCGCATGGTTGGCGTGATCGTCACTGAAGATGAAAACAATGTTCGGGCGATCTTCGGCCAGCAGGTTTCCGTTTAGAAACCAAGAAACGGTTAAAAATAAAATGACAACGCAATGTCTCATACGAGTACCTCTGGCAGATTTCAAATCGCAGTTCCACAAAGACGCATTCTAGAACAAAGGTTTGGTGACTGCCAAACGGCTGCAGAGGAAGTTCTAAAGGGGGCCGCTCGTTCTGTGCTTACCGCGTTAACACCTTCAGTGGTAATGCCAGGCTGGTCTGTCTTTGCCAGAGAAATTGGCGGCCCCGCGATGCTCGCTGATAGACGAGTGGGAACGATATGAGTCAGCTCATAGTCCGGCAAAAGGGTCGCGGGACCGACGCCGTCGCTGCGTGCTTGAAATTTATCGGGTGAATGGGGAGCGGCTGTTGACTTAGCCGGGGACTTTGCGGCGAGACTGTGGGAATCTCCCCTGTTCGTCGAGCGGTTGCGGGGTTTTTGACTCAGCAAGCGACGAAACGTCGATTCGCCGCCGTTTTTTGGCGTTTTTCCCCGTTTTGGCGTTTCGCGTTTTGACTCATCGAGCCGGGCGAGCCCCTCGATTGGGCCTTTTTATCCGGGTTTGTGCTGCACCAACGGTGGGATGGTGTTTTCCGGACCTGCGTAAAACACGTGGTTTTTGCAACGAAGGTGTAAAACGAAGGTGTTATCAGAGGGTTCGCTGAGATACCGCATCTATCGCAGGGAAACACTACTTATCGCTCGCGTCTGCGAGGGCAATGTTCCGTCCTCAAATGCTGTGTTGAGGGAGTTGGGGGGGAATCAAGCGAAAGGTGGAGAGCAATTTTTAGTGGCTTTTACCGATCGCGGCCGCGTTTTTTTTCAGATAACCGGCAAAAAACCGTATAAGCAGGCCAATTCGCGACCGGCTCCGCCCTTGAGAGCTTCTCCCCAATGGGGTTCACGCTTGCTTAGCTTGGGTTTCCCTCTGTTTCACCGAGGCAATTTTTCCTTAACACTTTTGATGTATTTGCCCGTGTACGTTTGTGTTTTGCTACCGCTCAAATAGAATGAGTTTGCGTTTTCGGATTAAAGAGAGTCGTTTATCTATTTGTCTTATCTTTCCCCGGCCGCCTTTTTTCCAGTCCTCGCACTGATTTATCTATTATCGCCCGCAGGAGATTTCCTATGATTCGCCGTTGGTTTAACGCTTCTGAAAAAACCAATGTCCGCACGAAAGCCGATTCTGGCCAAAGTAAATTTGGTCAGTTTGAACAATTGGAAGACAAGCGTTGTCTTGCATGGACTGGCTTTTTTGACGGAATCACCCTGACGCTGAACCAAACCGTCGATGACGGTGACGTTATTATTGATAACAGTGGTGTCGGTGGGGCTTTTCGCGTAACGGACAATGCCGCCACGCTGACGTTTGTCGACGCGGAGAATCTCGAAGTCAACATGTTGTCCAACACGGCCAACCAGTTGAACTTCCAAATCAATACCAGTCACACGGGAAATGTGGAATTAAACCTCGGTGATGGTCCTCGTGACATCATCTTTGATGGTTTTAATATCCCTGGTGTGGGTAATACCGTCGGTGGCGATATGACGGTCAATTCTGGGACGGGTCCCCAGTTCATTAACTTGGCTCCCATTGTGGGGCTACCACTGCCTTACCAAAGCAATGGTTCATCCACCTTTAATTTGGGTGATGGATTCGACACCGTATACAACAACGAAAATTTCGTGAAGGTAGGCGGCGACCTAAATTTGTTAGGTGTGAATCGGTTCCAGTACACAGACTTCCTATTCCCGGTCCCGTTGGATGCCGACCTGAGGGTGGGTGGTAACATGACCATGGACACCAGCATGGAAAGCACCGAATCATTCTTGGTCGAAGGTGGAACGTTCCATACGGTGGATATTGAAGATCCCCTGATTGACCAAGAACGGTCAATTATCGAAGGTGATTTCACTTACATTGGTGGCGATGATATTGATCACGTCGATCTCAATTCGACGTACATTATCGGCGACATAACAATTGATCTGGGCGAAGGGATTCCTTTCTTTGGTGATCCTCAAAACGTCACGACCACGCTTGAATTACCGTGGGTTTTTGACGGACCCTACTTCCAAACTGACGGCGACATCAGCATTAGCGCCGGGGATTCCCTGTTAGGCAACGTGGTGACTTTGAACGGTTACAGTACGAAATCAGGCGGGATTGCTCAGTTTGATATGGGGGGCCTGACGGACGATATCACTTACGGTCTTAACAACTCCTTTTTCCCGATCGCGCAAAATTACAACGTGATCGCATCGATGGGTTCGGGCGCTGACACCTTTACGCTGACGACCAGTCTGAACACCTTGGCAATTGATTTTGGCAACGACCTGGGCGATACGTTTGTTAATGAGTTTGGGTTTTTTGGTTTTGATGCTGATTACACGAACTACCACAACTTTAACTTTTTCTACACCGCTGGCGACAACACCATGGTCGCCAACCAGTTGCTCGATACGGGTGATGTAACGATCGACAACAATGCTGGTCCGGTTACGCTCATCGATTGGCAATTCTTTACTGCCGCCGGCGGAGTTGCACCACTGAACCACTCTGAGACGCTGGTGGTGAATATGGTCAGTGACACAGGCAACAAGGTTTCCATGGATCTGGATAACCCTGTCATCGCATTTATTACCTTGAACTTGAACGATGGCGACCGCGTTGTTGATTTTATTGGGGACAGTAATAACCCGCTTCGCGATGTAAATATTAATGCCAATTTGGGCGACCAGTTTGTTCAACTATCAGATACCGCGGAACTAGCGGCCGCTTCCTTGCGGATCAATCTTGGCGAAGGCTTTGATACAGTCGACGATAATTTCAACAACCTCATGTTGTCGGAAGATTTAGTCTTTAGTGGCGTGAACCTGTTTGAGCACGATGGCAGCGTCTCCATCGGGCGGAACGTGTTCATCGACACGCTTACAGAAGTTGCAGAAAACGTTTGGGCTTCCAACGATAGCTTGTTTGTCGGCGGCAGCTTTAACTACACCGGCGGTGACGGGCGAGATGAGCTTCGCTTGAATGGCACCGGGGGAACTTCGATCACTCAATTAGTCGATGTTAAATTGGGTGATAACCTAGTGGGTGGGACGCAGTCTGTTTTACTGGACGGTGCCACGACCTTCCTCGGAAGTACGCTTACCGTGGCATCAACGGCTGCGACCACACCGGATATTTTCACGACTGCAAGTACCGGCTCTTTCAGCGGAAATATCTTCGTTGACTTGGGTGGTGGCGAGAATGACGCGGACATAGTTGGCTTTTTTGGCGGCTCAGAGATTGCTTATAGCGGCGGCGACCAGGTCGATACGGTTACCTTTGGTACGACCGGCAATGCCGCTCGTTTCACTGCCACGTTATTTGATGGCGACGACGTGTTTACGTTGTTATCCGGAGCCAGTATTGCGTCTCCTTTCATCGTCAATTTCGGTGATAACAACGACGTCTTCATCAATAATTATGGGCCTTTCGATTTTGATGCCGAGTTGATCGGTTTGGCCGGGTTTAATCACTTCTTTGATCTAACGAATTCGAGTCTGATCTCGACTCAGGTTTCCGATCGTGGGCCCGTCATTGTGGATAACAATGGCACGGGCGATGCCATCCGGTTTACGACCACAAGCACCAGCCAAATTGCGACTGTAACCGATTTGGAAATTAACATGCTTGGGGGAAGCGGCTCCTCTTTGGAAGTCGATTTTGACAACGCATTTAATGGTGATTTAGAACTGAATTTGCGAAGCGGTCCACGAACGGTCAGTTTCACGGGTGACGCCAATAGCATTGGCGGATTGTTGGACGTGTCTGCGGGGTCGGGAGAGCAAGTGTTCTCCGTGGCAGTCAACGCTCCCCTGAGTGTGGCCAATGACATGCTGGTTGATTTAGGAAATGACGCTGACACGGTTTTAGACGATGGCAACACCGTCACCGTGGGTGGTAGATTGGAAATGACCGGCGTGAATGACTTTACCGTTAACTCGGGTCTGAATGTTGGGCAAGAACTGCGTATCGATAACGCGGGCGACAACGTCGCATCCCAATTTTCCAGCCCCAACAGTTTGAATGTTGGCGGTGCTTTGCTTTACTTTGGGAATTCGCAAAATGATGTGGTTGATTTGCCAGAAACCGCGACCACCAGCATCGGGGGAGATGTCCGCCTGACGCTAGAGGGTGGCGCTAATATTGGAAACTTAAACGGCAACATTGGTGGTTCCGAAGTTTTCCTCCGCAGTGACAGTGGCGACGACATATTTAATTACAGCATGGTAGGCGGTCCGGTCGGCATCGACGCCGTATTGGGTGCGGGTGACGATGAATTTACTTTGGGTGCAGGCGTTTCCGTCTCCTCGATGCTGATCAATTTCGGTAACAACGACGATACCTTCATCAACAATTACGGAATTTTCGATTTCCCCGTACAGTTGTTGGGCTTGAACGGATTTGACCACTTTTTCAGTGTCGCCGGCGCGTCCTTGCAATCGCAGCAAATCAGTGCGACTGGCGCGGTTACCGTTGATACCAACGGCGCTGGCGGAGCCGTCCGAGTCATCGCCGGTGGGGATACTACCGTGTTGGGGCCTGTGGATAACATCAACATCTCTATGTTGAATGCATTTGTAGGGGATGATTTAAATATCGATCTCGATAGCCCGTTGGCAGGTGATCTCACTGTTAATCTAAACGATGGTTTCCGGACCTTAAACTTTCTCGGTGATTCCAACAGCATCGGCGGCGCTTTGGCAATCAGCGGCGGTGTTACCTCGCAAACCGTCAATCTTGGCCTTGGTGGTCCTTTAATGGTCGGTATGGATGCCACCATTAACTTGGTTGGCGACATTGACTTTGTTTCACCAAACGGGAATGACGTTACCGTGATGGGTAACATGACGATGGTGGGAGTCAATGATTTTCAAAATGACGGCAACTTCGTGGTGAACGGAGATGTGCTGGTTGATAATTCAGCCGCCTTCTCTCCGTCCAGCTTTATCGATAATGCGATGATGGGGATGCAGGGTGAGTTCACCTACCGCGGTGGAGACGCTAACGATTTCGTGCAGTTTAATTCCAGCTCATCGGTGGGTGGCAACATCGACATCAATGTCGGGCAGGGTGACAACACGGCCACGATCCTTGGTGGTTTTGGACCCACGGGTACAGATATCAGATATACCGGTGGTGATGGAATTGACCGCGTCACGGTGGGCACCACGGGTAGTCCGGCAGCTGTGAACGCCAAACTGCGTGCCGGTGACGATGTCTTTACCTTGAATGCGGGAGCCGCCATTGCGACGGATTCCTTACGCGTTGACTTCGGTGGTGGAGGCGATGATACCTTCACCAGCAATTACGGTGCGTTTGATTTCAATGCCCGTTTGTTGGACCTGGATGGATACAACGCTTTCTTCGATTTGCCGACCGGAAACCTTGATATTCAACAGGTAGCCGATACGGGGAACGTTACGATCGACAGCAACGGGATAGGCAATGCCGTTCGCTTTGGTGTCGGTACGATGAATGAATTGACCCCAGCGAATGATCTGCGGCTGATTCTTGAATCAGATACCTCCACGAACGTGATCGCGGACTTTGACGCTGAGAGAAATGGCAACACGGTCATTCAGCTTCGCAACGGCGATCGTACCGTCAATTTCACAGGTACCAGTAACACCTTCAACGGACTCTTAAGAATTGAAGCAGCGGACGGAGTGCAAACGGTGTTCGCTGCCGAATCGGCACCTCTCAATGTTGATGGAACCTTTATCTTTAATGCCCGCGATGCCAGTGATCGTTTAGTCGCAGAGAACGCCATCAATGTTACCGGGGCAATGTTGCTGCGAAACATTAACACGTTCGTCAATGATGCCGGTCTTTCTGTGGATGGCGACTTCAACATGATTACCGTGTTGGAGAATGAAGCGACTAAGTTGATCAGCAACAATTCCTTTGCGGTTGGCGGCAACTTCACTTACATGGGGGCCGACGGAGTCGATGCCATCAATTTCAAATCGGATGGAGCAAATATTGAAGGTTATACCTACATCGATATCGCAACATCCTCGGACGCGTTAAACAACCAGCGAGTTCAACTGACTGGCGGTTACCGCACGTCCAATTTGGTAGTGGTCGGTGGGAACGCGGTTGCCGGTAACTTCTTCAGCACAGACGCAGCAACGAGAGTCATGGATGAAGTGATTGTTAATTTTGCGTCTAGCACCAACTCCAATACGGTCGTCTTCTTGGGGACTTACTCCGGGGAATATGGGACTTACCGAGGCGGTTCTGGAAGTGATTTCGTGACCTACGGGGCAACCGCTGACCTGCAACTGTTTGCCGCTCTAATGGGAGCTGGGGACGATACCTTTACGATCGCACCAACGGCCATGCTGGATTTCCTATACGTTGATTTTGGAACGGGTAATGACACCCTCGAGAATCAACTTGGAGAACCGCTGCCATTTGATAACAACATTTTTAATCTTTGAGATCGAGCGTCTTTTGACGCAGTGGATTTCATGGACTTGAAGACCGGGCTTGGCTCGGTCGCCCAGTGGGTTAGCTCGATTGAGGGCTAACTCGGATAGACGGTCAATGCCGAGCTTTTGTCGCTTGCGCAGATGACCCAGTTTGATTGAACGGGTTTTACACCCGTGTTAACATATGGCCTTCCAAACAACTGCTTAAAGAACTGAACGATTCCGTTTTGATAAGTGGAAGCTTGGTAGGTAACCCATAAACAACATGACATACATCCGGAATTATATTGTCCAGCTTTGATTGAAGTTGGCCTGTTGGCTGGATAAATACATCATTTCCTCGTTCTCATTGAAGGCTCACGATGATCAACAAATGGTTTAACGCGAAACGTGGTAAGGTTTCCGGCAATCGAAATCCGAAACGAAATCAGAACACTCAACGATTTGGGGAATTCGAGCAATTGGAAGAGAAGCGTTGTTTGGCGTTTCTCGGATTCTTTGACGGTATCACGTTAGAGCTGCGGCAGACGGCAGATGACGGTGACGCACTGGTTGAGAATTCGACTGGTGTCTGGACCGTTACGGATAACGCTGACACGTTCACGTTTGATGCTGCCGAAAACATCGTGGTGAATATGCTGCCGGACACAGCGAATCGCCTGAGTGTCGGTGTCGAGTTAGAGCACTCGGGCAATGTTGAGCTGCTTCTGGGAGACGGCGTTCGTGAGGCCCTGATGGTTGGGCAGCTTAACGAAATCGGCGGCAATCTCGTTGTGCAGGCAGGCGCAGGCATTCAAGAAATCGGCTTGGCGGGTTTGGAAGAAGCGCCTGCAGCTCCGTTGATTGTCCGCGGTGATGTCGATATTCAACTCGGTCAAGGTTTAGATATTGTTCAGAGTAATGCCGCGTTGGTCACGATCGATGGTGATCTGAGCATGAGCGGTGTGAATGATTTTGAGTATCAGTTGCAGGTGGGAGTTGTGGGCGCACCTACTGGCGGCAATTGGTCAATGGATAACTCGTTTGAAGATCAGCCGTCTATTTTGACGCCTGGTAACGCGACGATCGAAGGTGATTTTTCGTACGAAGGCGGAATCAACATCGACCGCGTGGATTTGGGTGGGTCAACCATTGAGGGTGGCGTTTCGGTCAACTTAGGTTTGGGGAATCCATTTTTTGGTGACCCACAGTTATTTGAAATGACCGGTACCGTGAACACCGGTGACATGATGATCACCGCTGGGGACTCCAATCTGGGCAATGAGATCAACCTGTTGGGTGGATTCAATGGCAATATCGTCTCTTACAACGGCGGTAACTTAGTCGATACGGTTGATTACAGCCTGAATTCGGGCGATCCCGCTAACGCCGATGCCTTTTTTGTCATGGGCGAGGGAGCCGATGAATTCCTCTTGAATCAGCCTGCCAATCTTTTGGAAATAGATTTTGGGAATGATGTTGGCGATGTATTCGAAAACAATGTCGGTGTGATTGATTTTGAGTACGACATTACCAACTTTCATAATTTTGACTTTTTCTATACGGCATTGGATGATCGCTTGGTGGCCAACCAGTTGATTGATACCGGTAGTGTGGTCGTTGACAATGACGGTGGAGTAACTGGCGTAGATTGGCGAATTTCGCCCAACTTAGGTGGAGTCGCCTCCCTTTCACCGGCTGAGAATTTCATTCTTAATATGGTTTCCGACACCGGTAACAATGTCGAGATGGATCTCAAGAATCCGGTCATTGCCAGTATCGAAATCAACTTGGGTGATGGAGATCGGCAGGTCGATTTTACGGGTACGGCGAACAATCCTCTGCGTGACATTAGCGTAACCGCTGGTGCCGGAAACCAGGTCGTTGATATTTCGGTTAACAGCCCACTGGGCGTGGCTTCGCTGGATGTGAATTTAGGGAGTGGCTTCGACATCGTCGAAGATAGTGCAAACACTCTTATTATCGATGAAGACTTGCGATTGACTGGCGTCAATCAATTCGTGCATGACGGCGTTTTGGCGGTTGCCCGAGATGTGGTCGTTGACACACGCGTGGAAGTGGAAGACAGCGAGTTTACCAGCAACGGTTCGCTGTTAGTGGGCGCGACCTTTTCCTACCTCGGTGGCGGCGGTCAAGATGTCGTCAATCTCAATGGTACCGGAACACTCGGCACAGAAATTCAGGGAGCCACATTGATCGAGCTTGGCAACAGTCTTGATGGCTTGCCGCAGTCGGTTAATTTGGACGGCCCCGCCGTAGAGTTTGGTTCGAGCTTGACGTTGCTTGCCATGAATGAATCTTCGACTGATTTTATCAAAACCGGAGAAGGCACCGTGTACGGCGGAGACGTCATGGTCAGTCTGGGCAATGGAGGCAACTTTGCGGAACTTTTTGGTACCTTCAACGGCACGAACGTTTCCTACACGGGTGGAGAGAATGTCGATCAATTGCTTTACGGCATGACGGGCACGCCCGCCAATTTGAATGTGCAACTAGGGGCCGGTGATGATTTCTTTGGCATCCTTCCGGGAGCTGCGATCGCCAGTCCGCTGAATGTTGATTTTGGTGGCGGCATGGACGTGTTCGTCAATGATTACGGCGTATTTGATTTTGATGCGAACCTGTTGAACTTGAATGGCTTCGATCATCACTACACGTTGGCTGTAGGGACCTTGCAATCGGTTCAGGTTTCGGACACGGGAGACGTGTCAATTGATAACGCGGGCCTGCTGGAATCTATCCGATTTAACGGAACTACTGTGCTCATGCCGGTCTCCAACTTGGTCGTTGATATGTTGGGTGGCACTGGCTCCGAACTGAGTATCGGGTTGGAAACGCCATTGGCTGGCGATTTGACCGTTGACTTGGATGACGGAGCTCGCGTCTTTAATATGACGGGCAGCGACAACAACGTTAACGGCAACTTTAACCTGTTCGGTGGCACGGCCAGTCAGACCGCAAATTTGGCTGTCAACGCACCACTCACGGTTGGTTTAGCCGCTCAGATTAACCTCGGGTTGGACGCAGATGTTGTTGACGAAAATCTTCGCGATGTCATGATTGGCGGCAATCTTCAAATGTCCGGCGTCAACGAATTGTTAAATGACGCAGCGTTAACTATCGGCGGTAGTTTCACATTTGACGTTTCATTCGAGTTGGTTGCGACAACGCTTTCCGACAATTCACCACTAACCATTGGTGGAGATTTTACATATACGGGAAGCGATGCGGATGACACGATTTCATTCAACCCCACAACCACGATTACCGGTGATATTCAAATTGATGCCGCGGGTGGAACTAACGCCGCGCAGTTGACCAATGTCAATGCCGGCTCATTGGTTAGTTACACAGGCGGCGGGGGCGTTGACGATGTTGTATTTGGTGGCACTGGCAGTTCCCCTGTTTTGAACGTTAGTACCGGCGAAGGTGCTGACACGTTTAGCCTGCAGGCGGGCGCCTCATTGAGTGGTCCTTTGACCGTCGACATGGGTCTTGGGGATGATACCTTTTCCAGTGACTTTGGTGCCTTCAACTTCAATGCCTCCATTTTGGGAGCCGAGGGTTTTAACCATGAGTACGACTTTGCTCAGGATAAGCTGACCTCTACGCACGTGGAGCTCTTTTCGAATACCGTCGTGACATTTGCCGCCGGCGACCCAGTGAGTTTTGAAAGCACGGGCAGTACAAATCCCAGTACGCTAATGCCGGTTTCTGCTTTTGAGATAAGCCTTGTGGATAACACGTCCACAGATCTGGAAATTAACCTTGCTGCCGGCGTCTTGACCGGTGACTTGGTCGCCAACCTTGGTGACGGTCAAAGAACACTTAGCCTGCCCGTTCCAGCTGCTGCAGTTGATGTGGGCGGATCCCTGATCATTTCTGGCGGTGCTGGCCAACAAACCGTAGAGCTATCTGCCACGGAACTGATGACCATTAATGGCAACCTTAATATCGATCTTGGGCTGGATAACGATAGCCTATTCCTCAGCGGTGCTGGAGTCGTGGTGGTTGGCGGAATGACGCCGACCGGAGTCAATAATTACAGCCTGAACGGAGATTTGCAGGTCGGGATGAACCTGGACATGGACAATAGTGCCGACAATATCTCGTCGTTTTTCTCTAATCTACAGGTGCTCGAGGTCGGGGGAGACTTCAATTACCTCGGCAACTCAATGGGGGATGCTGTCTTCGTCGATAATGCGAACATCGGTGGTGATATCGATCTGCAGTTGGGTGATGGTGATAATGCAGTTCAGCTCCTCGGCGGCAGTTTAGGCGGTACTTCGGTTAATTATCAAAGTGGCGATGGAGTGGATTTCTTTCGCTATACAAAATCCGGAAATCCTGTTGATCTAAATGTCGTTATGGGGGCAGCCGACGATACTTTCTGGTTGGATGCCGGAGCGACGATAAACACTCTGTTTGTTGATTTTGGTGCCGGAGATAACACCTTCATTAACGATTATGGCCCCCTTGATTTCCCTGCAACGCTGTTGTCTCTGGGCAGTTTTAATCACACCTATGACCCGGTTGCCGGTACGCTTGTTTCGCAACAAGTGAGCAGCGTCGGATCGACCGTTGTTTTCGATAACAACGGAAACGGCGGAGCGATACGCGTTACAACGGGAGGGATCGCTGAATTGGGGGCGGTCACGGATCTCGATATCAGCATGTTGGACTTGTCGGGCGATGACCTAAGTGTTGACTTGGATTCGGAACTGGCAGGTAATTTGGTTGTCGATTTGGGAAGCGGTGGACGCGTGCTCAACTTGACCGGCATCGACAATCAAATTGGCGGTGATTTGGATGTGACCGCTGGCGGTTTCGGGCAAACCTTGAATGCCGCTGTGAATGATGAATTAACGGTAGCCGGAACCGCATCGATTAATTTGGGATTCGGTGTCGATTTGATGTCGGTGAATGCGAACGGGGCATCTTTTGAAAACGGACTGGACTTAACCAACGTAAATGCTCTTAGCAATAATAATTCGCTCTCCGTTGTTGGTGATTTGAACATTGATGTTTCAGGGGAAACGCAAATCACTCAAATTGTGGACGCTGCGATCTTAGGTGTCACCGGTGACCTGAACTACAGCGGAAGTAATTCTACGGACGTGCTCACGCTAAACGCTAATTCCTCGATTGGCGGCAACATCAATGTGAACGCCGGTAATGGCAGCAACCAAGCTGATTTGCTGGGTGTGTTGGGCGGAACCTCTGTCAAATACACCGGAGGGGACGGCACTGACAACGTGACGTTCGGAACGACGGGCACGCCTGCTGACGTGAACGTGAAACTGAAGTCAGGGGACGATGTTTTTGTCCTGGAAGCCGGTGCAGCAGTTGCAACGGATTCATTGCGTGTTGATTTCGGTGGTGGGGACGATACTTTCACCAGTAATTATGGGCAGTTCGATTTTAATGCTCGCCTGTTGGATTTGGACGGATACAACGCGTTTTTTGATCTCACCTCTGGCAATCTTGATATCAATCAAGTGAGTGATTCCGGAGATGTTGTGTTAGATAACAATGGCACGAACGAAGAAGTCCGTTATGGAACGGGAACATTCAACACAATCACGCCAGCAAACGACATTCGCCTGGTTCTGTTGGATAACACCAGCACCAATGTGGTAACCGATTTCGCCAACACGAGGGTTGGAAATACGATTATCCAACTGCGAAGTGGCGACCGTAACGTTAGCTTCACCGGGACCGACAATACCTACACCGGTTTGCTACGCGTGGAAGCATCTGATGGAGTGCAAACGCTTGACGTATCGGTTAATGCTCCGCTCGATGTGGCCGGGACGTTTATCTTTAACGGACGCGATGGCAGCGATGTGCTGATGGCAACTAACGCGGTTTCCGTTAGCGAAGCTATGTTGTTGCGAGGCGTTAATCAGTTCGTCAACAACGCGGGGCTTGTTGTCGACGGTGACTTTAATCAGATCACTTTACAAGAAGATGAAGATACCCGTCTGATCAGCAATGCATCGTTTAACGTGGGCGGGAACTTAACCTACCTTGGCGGTGGGGGCGTTGATGCCATTAGTTTCAAGTCGACCGGTGCTACCATCGGTGGGTTTACTTACGTCGATATTGCCGAAGCGACGGACGCATCCAATAAGCAACGCATTGTGCTCACCGGAGGTTTTAACACGACCCGATTAGTCGTGGACGGTAGCACAGCGGTTGCCGGTAACGTATTCCAAACAGACGATGCAACCTCGGTAATCGATGACGTGATTGTTAACTTTGCCAGTAGTAGCCCCAATAATACGGCATCCTTCTTTGGAGCTTACGGCGGCACTTATGGTACGTACCGCGGTGGATCTGGTAGCGACTATGTAACCTTCGGGGCCACGGCAACGGATATGTTATTCGCATCGTTAATGGGCGATGGAGATGACGTGTTTACGATTGCTCCCACCGCCGAACCTGATTTCCTTTACGTTGACTTCGGTCCAGGCAATGACACCTTAATTAATGAGATTGGTGAACCACTGCCATTCGGCAATAACATTTTCAACCTCTAGTCCGACTGCCTTTGCGGTAGTTCGGTAACTGGAAGTTTGAGGGAGGGCGATTTTAATTGCCCTCCCTTTTTTTATGGCGACTATGGATTGGCGGACGCCAACGATTAACCATGGATTCTGAAATGATAAAGAGGATGGCAAACCGTTGGGGGGTGGCGCTTCCGTACCTTGTGAAGTTGCTAATCCCTTTGCAGGCATTCCCGATTGGAATCCGGTGCAATGGTCAGATGAAGTTGGTGGGCGTCGCCATCGACGGGATGCTTTTTTATGAGGCAGGAATAATGACGAACGAGGATGTTGCTGTGGATACGCTTAGATTTGATTGGGGATCTTTCGCATTTTGGGACATCCGATTTCCTGTCCCAGTCGCAAGCGGGTTTTAGTAAGTGATTTCCACTCCGTATCTTTATTACTGCGCAGGTTCGTGGCGGGTTCTAAGTACCGTAACGTGCGGATTGCGGAAGCGGGGGAGTGGGCGCCGCTTCGCGTGAACCTGTGAAGAATCCAAAGCCGACAAGTCGTGCTGGGCTATATTGCGGGTGAACTCTTGTTGTTGATGTGAAAGTTAAGCCAGGGTGAAATGCGAAAGGTTTGCTAATTTGAACCCAGGGTTAATTTACTCCCCGCGGGTCATCAATGTGCTCGCTTCAGCCTTGGGAGTGGGTTACCTGACAGGTCGTGGGACAAGGCTCCACGCTTATCGAGGCTTGTTTGAGGATCGAAATCGCGGCTAGGTTTGCGAAGGGCCGAGAGGCCGCC
>JAAEPL010000332.1 GCA_024232675.1 Planctomycetaceae bacterium | reverse complement strand
TCTTCGTGCTGACCACGATCCTGAATTTGGGAAGCCACAAACGCCGACACGGCCGGTAGTGCCGACATCCAACATCTGGTCGCTTTTTCCGTTACTGGGTCAATCAAAGCTTTTTCTCCTCGGTATTCATTAACGCCAAGGAGTGGATTATGACATCCAAAATTCGAAGAATTGCCAATTACAGCGGGAGCACTTTGGAAGGGACCGGAAGAAATTTACGAGGACTGGTCAAAATCCCGGCAAATTCGGCCCAAAATCAGATGGAAGAATTGCCAAGGTGAGTCCCGCGATTTTGAGCCTTTTCGTCGATTTGAGCCCTCAGAATCTCGATTCGGGAGGGAAGTGAGTCCCGTGATTAAGATGCTCAGTCAAATTGCAAAACAGCAGTTTTCGCCGGTGTTTCGAAGAAAACGAAGAAAGCCCGCCGACTCTCGTCGACGGGCTTTTTGCAAAATTGGTCAGGTTGTAACTGTTAGTACAAGCTGAAGTGGAGGCGGCGGGGATCGAACCCGCGTCCAGCGATATTTCCACATTGGCCTCTACGTGTGTAGTCTCTGATTTAAGTTTCGCCTAAAGAACCGTCCAGGGACCGACTGGACTTTAGACTAGCCAGGAACATTGTTTAACAACCGTCGTGCCCGACATGAGCGGTTGCGATCCAGAATTGGCAACGGGTTTTCAGGTCTCTCTGGAAAAAACCATCAACCCGGGATGCGTATCTCTACGCAGCCAGTGCAAAGTTATCGTTTGCAATTAAAGTTAGAGTCAGATTTTTACGTGGCCTTCTGACCAACCACGACACGCCACCAAGGCTTCCAGCATCCTGTCGATTCCAATTCGCCCCCGAAAGTTGCGATACGGTCAACGGCATCCGCTCCAAGCCAAGGGGCCCAGAAAAGAGGTCGAAAACCCAATCAACTCCCAAATAGTAGGCAGCAACGCTGGAAAAAGCCAGTCTGCTCCCCCCAAGGGGTGGGAAACCGCCAAGTCTTGCTGCTAGATGCCGAAAAACGCGGGTGTTTAGGTTATCTAATTTGCCACTATGAAAATTTCCCGTTTTTTTGCATAATCGTCGCTTCTATCCGATCGCTAAAGAGCAGCCCGGCGGGCTTTTTTGCTTCTCGCCGCAGGCAGACGGAAATAGGCCACGTTGGCCACGATGAATCAAATCGGGAAACATTAATTGGGAGCAGCTGATGTACAAAAGTCTCTGCACGGACGGACTTGGGGTCTCGATCCGGCAAAATGAATTAATCGAATTTGCCCTGACCTTTGGTTACAAGGGCATCGAAATTGACATGGAGGACATGGTCGGCCGCGCAGAGAAAATGGGCGACGAATTCGCCACTCAGTTTGTAAACGCAGCCAACGTCGACATCAGTACCTTTGAACTGCCGATTGATTTCTCCGCTGCCGACGAGGAGTTTACGGTACAAGCAGCGAAGATCGACAAGATCTGTGAACTGGCCAAATCGATTGGTGCCAAGCATTGCTACATCAAAGTCAAGTCCACCCACCCTTCCCTGCAATACCAAGAAAATTTTGAGAAGCATCGCGAGAGAATCGCGGGAATCGCTGATAAATTGGAAGCGGTAGGCACGAAGATCGGTTTGCAATTCATGGCGGGTGGTTCCGCGGGCGATGACATGCGCTTCGTGCACCAACCCGATGAGATGTTGGCCTTGGTGAAATCGGTTGGGCACAACAATGTAGGCTTCGTCCTCGATACCTGGAATTGGTTAGTGGCTGGTGGGACCGCTTCGGAAATGAAGGAATTGGATCTATCGCAGGTCTTTGAAATCCGTATGGCGGATCCTGTTGATGGGTTCGATCCTGCGAACATCGATCGCAGCAAACGCTTGGAACCCGGTGCCAACTCTTCGTCTTTGTGCCAACCCGCATTGGACTGGTTGGTCGAATCCAATTTCGAAGGTCCCGTTGCTTTGACGGCTCAGGTAGCCAAGCAATCTGGAAACGCAGGTGATATCCTCTTCCAACGGATCGCCAAGGTGTTGGATCAAATGCTCGAAGGTAAGCACGGGCAAACCGAAGAAGCACCGGCAGAGGTCAGCGATGACGCAGAGGCCAGTGAAGAAAAGCCTGTCGCTACAAGCTAACATCAGGTACGCATAAGAAATTTCCCAAAGGGTCGCTGACAAGCTCAGCGGCCCTTTTTTCGTAGCTTGGCGTGGTGACAACAAGCGGGCGATTTTTGCTGCCGCGTCTCCCAACATCACCGATTTGTTAAACCTTGCGGGTTGTACGGATTTTTCTTGATGCACCGAGTTTTCCCGTCGTCGGGGTTGTTATGTTCATCTTTTCCGGCTGTACGGGTTATCCGCTTGGCGACTAGGCAGAGCGATGCTCAAAACCCGTTTTGTCGTCAATTTCGTTGCCAACCGGTCGATAAGAAAAACTGCTACAACCGGAGGGGAAGTCTACACAGGACGAAACCGGGCGTTGGCTACGAGCGATTACGTGGAGCCAGATGGCATGAGTACCGTTTTTCGAACTGCTTTTTTCTTGGGCATTGCTGCCGTGGGAGTTTACTCCGGCAGTGGGCTGCTGGGCCTAGGTAACTCTAAGTCAGATGCTGCTGGGGCCGACTGGGAGCGTGTGGAGGCTGTGGGAATGACAACCCAGTCTGCTGCCTCATCTCGCGGCCGGGGCGGTATCGCCCAACGGCCTGCCAGCGACTCGGGTGGTTGGGAATCATTGGATATGCGGT
>JAAEPL010000331.1 GCA_024232675.1 Planctomycetaceae bacterium | reverse complement strand
TTAATTTGAATTGTACAGCGATTACTGCAAAAGTCAGTGTGGATACAACCGGCAAAACGGTCTTCCCAGCGTAACTCCGCGAAATTTCATGCTTTTAGACGCTTCCAAAGGCCCGCGACGACGAGCAAACCCTGTTTTCACCATGTGCTTTGCTAGATCCATCTGGGCACCATTTGGCAGTCATCCTACCGAACGCCAACAAAAAGAGGCAAGCTTATTTCACTAAGCCTGCCTCTTGAAAAGTATAGCAAGGAAGCTTATTTCCCAGCGGATGCCATATTTTCGATACCGTAACCGTTGTGATAAGTGTGCCGCACCATCTCTTCAACGGCGGCTGCGGATCCAGCTGGTACATTGGAAGCCGTCATCGTATCGGCATCCCAATCAACCGGCTTATCCGACGCTGCCCAGACCGCCAAGTTGCCCAACAGAATCGTCTCCGTCAGTGGCCCCGCATAATTCGGGAAATTTGAGACGGGAATCGAGGGATCTTTCCCAGCGATGCCCATGGAGAATTCATCAAAGTGGCCCGGGGAAACCTTAAAGAAGTTTTCCGGGACATCGATGCGACGTTGTTTTTCGAAGGTCCCATCGGGCCTAATAATTCCGGTGTTCCCCTGTTGGTCACCACCGTAATCGCCTGGTGAGAAAAGCATTCCCTCAGTACCCACGACGAGTGCGCCGCTGTTGTAGAAGGAAGCATTATTGCCTCGACCGGATTTCGGCAAGTCCTTGATTAACGCGACCGGCGGTTTCTTTCCACCGTCGTACCAAGTCATACCGAGTGCAGGTCTGCCCTCATTTTCTGGAAATTCAAATTCAATTTCTGACCACTTGGGATACATCACCTTGTCATGACCAGAGGTAACTGCGGCCACTGAAGTTGGATTCTTTAAATTCAATCCCATGAAAGCCATGTTCAATGTATGGCATGCCATATCGCCCAGCGCACCCGTACCGAAGGCCCAAAAACCACGCCACTTAAAGGGGTGAATCTCGGGACTGTAAGGACGACTAACGGCCGGCCCAATCCACTCGTCCCAATGCACATGTCCGGGAGTTGATGGTTCGGCCACGTTAATATCAATTCCCTGCGGCCAAACGGGGCGGTTGGTCCAAACATGAACGTGCTTCACATCTCCAATCGCACCGTTGGCGAGTAACGCTGCACTTTTCCGCAAGATACTACCGGCGGTGCCTTGATTCCCCATTTGAGTCACAAGATTTTTTTCTTTAGCCAGCTCCCCCATCATACGAGCTTCTTGAATCGAATGCGAAAGCGGTTTTTGACAAAAACAATGCTTCCCCATTCGCATCGCGTAAAGCGCTGCTACTGCATGCGTGTGATCCGGCGTACTGACGGTTACCGCGTCGATCTTGTCACCCATCTGATCGAGCATTTCGCGAAAGTCGAAAAACTGCTTCGCCTCAGTGAATTTTGCTTTCCCTTTTTCCAGCGTGTTAGCGTCAATATCACAAACGCCGACCACCTTGCCAGTTCGTTTGGCATCATCAGAATCGCTGGAACCTTTCCCACCGATACCGATACATGCATATTGGATTTCGTCGAGTCGGGATGCGTAGGTACGTTTCGGAGCCACACCACCGGCCGCCCAAAAACCAGCTCCCACAGCGGCTGATGTTTTGACGAAAGATCGACGGGTTGGTTTGGTGGTTTTTTTAGGCATGCATGTCTCCACTATTTTTTTGCGACTCAAACAACGTACAAATGATTACTTAAGGATGGTCTTAGGATAATGGGAATCGGCAAGTCTTTCAAACGTCTGAAGCGGAATCCGCAAAGATGCCAAACACGGACGACCCCAAAAAGAACGGTTTGCCGAATACCACAGCATACGGTCAGTTCGCCAACATTGCTCAGTTACCACCGGGTTTATCGAACTTGCGACGAAATTGGTCCACTAACTTTTGAATTTCCGACTTTTCGACAGGTGTCTCGACCAATTCAATGGCCTTATTCTCGGCGAGCAAGGCAGCACGCCGACGACCGCTTTCCCGCAGTAATAAGGACTTATGCAAAAGGACTTCGGCCCGCAACTTGCCGGGTACCGTTTCATCATTTACCAGTGAATCCAATGTTTTAAGCGCTTCATCGACACGCGACAGTTCCACAAGCGCGTCAGCTTTGGCTCCCACAACCTCGATCAAGACTGCAGGTTTACCCGCAGCTGCCGTCATCGCCTCGTCGTAGATTTCCAATGCTTGTTCGTATTCTCCCTGACTGTCCAACAACTCACCTTGGGCAACCCTCAGCAAGAGGTTTTCGGTTTGGGAACTAATTTGTGACCGCAATTCAGCCAGTGCTGCCTGAACCTGCCCCAGACTCACCAGATAAAACGCTTTGTTCACAATCAAACGTTGCCGTGAATCTGGATCCATCCCCTCCACAAGAATCATTTCGTCAATGAGTTCGTTGGCCTGCTCGACTTCATTCAGCGTTCTCAGCAACCGCAGCTTGGTGGCCATGGCAACCACCCACAAATCAGCAGGCAGTTTGTGGTTTGCCAGCGTTTCATCGATGAACTCAACCGCCACCGACGGCTCACGCAACCGTGCCACCATCGCAATGTTACTCATCACTGCTTGACGAATTTCGCGATCACGTTGAGCAAAATACTTGGTTCGCAAACCGGATGCATCGTCCTTATCTAATGCACCAATCTCCTCCACCAAATCTTGGTAATAGACATCCACAATATTTTTATCTAACGCTGATAAAGCTTGATCAAGCAGAGCGGCACGTTCCAAGCCTGCAACCGCCGCCGCTTTTCCCAGAAACTCGTCACGCGTTTCACGCACCTGCTGTAATTCACTCAGATGTGCCAGGTAATCCTTTGGGTTTTCATCCCGGAAGCCCGTAAATGCGTAAGGCTTTTGTGCTGAGTCTACTAGTACCAGTGTGGGAAATCCCTCGACACCAAATCGATCAGCCCATTCGGCATTCTGCGATTCCAGTTCAGGCGCGAGTTCTGTGTTTTGGGGAAAGTCAAACTTCACCAATATGAATTGCTGTTGCCCTTGCTCAATGAAATCGCTGGTTCCCAGAACCTGTTTTTCCAACTTAATACAAGGCGGGCACCAATCCGATCCCGTGAAAAGCAAAAGCATATCTTTTTTTTCTGCGGCAGCCTGAGTCGTCGCGGCCTTTGCGTCTGTACCCCATTGCTCCGCATCCTGTGCAAGTGAGTTTGTGGTAAACGAGTTGCCAAAAACCATGACGACCACTGTCATCACCAAAGCTTGAATCAGTTGGCGATTGATTGGTCGCCCTGCCGCGATAGTTTTTCGCATGTTAGATCGGATCCGCATAAGATGCCTTTGCTATTTCGTGCCGCCTTGATGCCCAAGAAGTTTTCGGCTCATTCCGATTCTAACCGCCGATCAGCGAACCAACAAACTGCCCGGTTACTGTTGCCTGTCTTTACCCACAAAAACCACGTGCATTAAGTTCACTGACAAATGTCGGATTGCGTTCCAGACCCACCGTCATCGCCTTGAATCGGCGAGAATGCTCCCCGAACTGTGAACCTTGGCGACTTTGGCCTTGTCACTACTAGGCTAGTGCCCCAAGCTTTGACCTTGCTATCGCAGACGCCCTCTTTTCCATAAAGCATTTCATGGGATTTACCCCGCCATTACCCGTTGATCCACCCGCGGAAACCAAATCGTGGTGGGGTAGGCCCTGTGGTGGGCGTGAGGTGATCGCTTTGGCTTTGCCATTGATGATCTCTACGCTCTCCTATTCCTTAATGCAATTTTGCGACCGCGTCTTTCTGGCTTGGCATTCCCCGACCGCCTTGGCGGCCGTGATGCCTGCTGGGGTGGCCGCCTGGACCATTATGAGTTTTCCGTTCGGGGTAGCGCTGTACACCAACGTA
>JAAEPL010000330.1 GCA_024232675.1 Planctomycetaceae bacterium | reverse complement strand
ACGTCTGCCGCGAGTTTGTGAGCAGCAAACCACGCTGCATCAAGGATGTGAAACGAAGTCTGGCGAAACCGACTCAGACGAAACCGGATCCGGCGAAACCGGCTCCGGCGAAACCGGCTCCAGCGAAACCGGCTCCAGCGAAAAGGAGTCCAGCGAAACCGAGAAGGCCACGTCTTCGGGTTAACGTCCCTCGCCGTGCTTGCCTACAATGGCAACAGATCGATGGCAATCGCTGCAACGACTCCTAAAATCAACATCCCAGACATGGCCAACCGGTCGTGCGAGTGGAATTGAACCTCAGGTAAGAGGTCGCTCAGCGAGATGCACAAAAAGACGCCTGCCGAGAATGCTAAGGTGATGCCAAAGAGGATGTTTTTCTCACTTTCAAAAATACCGACGCTCAGAAAAAACAAAGCCACACCCAGCGGTATCATCAAGGCGAACAGAAAGTTTACTGTTTGACGTTTCTGTTTGGGCCAATTCCTCACGGCCATAAAGGAGGTGATGGTTAGAGCGTCGAGTGGCTTGTGCAGGAGGATCGCAAGAAATACGCCCAGACCCGCAAGCTGGGTTGTATTTGATTCTTCGTATCCAGCACCCACCGCGGCAGCTAAGGCCACGCCATCGATGATTGTGTGAACGGCAAAGCCAATGGCCAAGCCAATCCAGCTAATGTCGTCCCGTTTGATATCGTGTTCGTGATCTTCGTGCTCGCAATCGTGTTGCTCGTGAGCGGGATCATGGTAGTGAAAGTGGAACATGCGAATCAAGAAAAACATGAACAAAAGGCCCACCAGCGTGGTAACCAACGCAGTTTTTTTGTTATCCAGTAATTCGATGGAGTGAGGTATGAGGTGGAAAAATGCCACACCAAGCATGACGCCTGAAACGAGACTCAACACCATCTGCGTATGGCGGTGATTCAATTTGACTAGGTTGGGTAGCCAGCCTCCGATCAAAGAGGCTGTCACGATCAGCACGCAGTAGATTACCAGTAAGGTCAGCATGAAACTGAGGGGAGAGTGGTTGATGGGAACATCGGGCCTGCGAAAGTGTGATGATAAGCGTAATCGATGGGCATACAACCGTCCGATGTAAATTACCGCATCAATATGGTCTGTAGCTCACATCTCACCTGAGGCTGGGTGACATACCCCAGAACATTGTGTTCACATCCGACGCCTTGAGAGACGTCATATTGCCGCGCATGCGGGTGGAGCCGGGCCATTAAATCGGCCCCGGGTTGGAAAGAACCGTGGCAATGTAAAGAGCAGACTTTTTTGTAGGCTCGAATGGCAATATCGCGGGGATTACGGAAAAAGCAGAGTTGCCCAATCTGCTGACTGGAAAGCTCCGCCTGAAAGCGGTTGTGTGGCCAATTGCAATCCGTAACTGGGGCCATCGCAATCATGTCTACGGGCGGGCAGGCGGCCCGTGATGCGGCTGTCTCGACGGCCGAAAATCCAACTTGGGTGCCCATGCTATATGTTAGCAGGGTCACTGATTGAGCGGGATCAAGCTTGCCGAGGAACTGACCAAGCAGGTGTCCGTCCTGCACCGAACGCGTCATCTTTTTCCAGAAATCTTTTATTGAACCCGAGACCTCGTCCGAAGGCCACGACCAAATGATAAAACGAACGGGTGGCAGATCCACCGGGTTATTCGCGATTAGATGTTGGTACGCCATCTTGCCACGGCGTCTTGCCCAGAAGGCGGAAGTACGGTTGCCATGTACAAAAACGATATTGGCTCGTTGGGAGTTCAGTTGTTGGACATCTAACAGTTGTTCCAGCGGAACGGTATTCCAAGCCGTCCCCACAGGATGTTTGCATGTGAATTGCTGAGTGTCCGCCAGCTGAGTGCAATTGGGGATCGTGCGGGTAGAGACCAACCAGATTTCGTCTTGCGGACGTGGGTTGAATTCCAACTCGGGGTAACCGTCCAGCATGTATCGCCGAGTCAGCGTAACCCCCGGCTCGTCAGCAGCGGGTGGTGGATAGGGGTAGCCGAATTGGCTGGCATTGCGTTGAGGCAGCGGAAAATAGTCATCTTGGGCCTGCAACGGCACACCGAGAGACAGTGCCTGGCATAACACCAGCATCCCTAGAGCAGCAACCCGCAACCGAATGCGCAGTTGGTACGGTGAATTGTCGCAAACGGTATCCATCCCTGTATGCCGTTAAGGGGCCAATGATATGACTGTAATAATGGGAACAGGCGTTGCATTTTGACAACGTTGTTTCCGAAATGTTGCCTTAATTCAACAATTTCCCTGCTCAGTGATGCAGGCGCTGTACCTTTTCGCGACCGACAGAGCGGCCGCATATTTTTGGGCCGTTCTTCCCCTATTCCATTCGTGGAGAAGAACTCCAATGAAAAAAATGATTGTATTAATTGCAGCGATGACGCTGCTTAGCCTAAGTGTCGGATGCTCTGGTAGCGGCCTTTTGTCGCAATTTAAAAGCAGATGCAGCGGCGGTTGCCAAACCCCTCCCGTAAATCCTTCATTCGGTTACCCGGCAGGAGACTGCAATTCGAGTGCTGCCGAAGGCGAGTTTATCGGTGGTGGGCAAGTCATCGACGCTGGTAATTCGACTTCGTATATGAACGACGGTTACATCCAGAGTGATCCTTATATGAGTGGATCGAATTCTGGCGGTGCTACCATTAATCCACCTGTGTTCGATAGTTACAGTGGCCCGTCTTATGGCAGCACAATCGTTCCTCCCGCTTCGAGCGGTAACTTGCCCGCCCCTCCGATCGGTAATTAGCAAACATCTGTCATGACTTGCAGATTTTAAGGTAACCGAAAGGTTTGCCTAACCAAACCGGCGGTAAGGCCTTGTGTTTTGCTGCCATCTGCCAGTCGCTGCGAGGTAGAATATACATAAGGGTCTCAGGTCAAATGACCTGCGGCCTTTTTTTTGTGATTTGAAATTTGAGGTAATGATGTTGCAAAAGCTTGTTGTTGGTCTGACCAGTTTGCTGTCGCTGTGCGCTCTGCCCTCCATCGCTAACGCTCAATCCACGACGTCGCAGACGCCCGGTGGTTCGGCAATCAATCGGACCTGGCGCGTGGGAGCCAAGATTCAAACCTCTAATGTTCCCATTTCCAATATGGTGGTGACTTTTCCGGTGCCGACCGATTGGCCTGAACAACAGGTCAATGTGTACGAAGAAAATATACCCAAGGAAGCCACCAAAGCAGATTTTCGAGACTCCGATGGCATTCGGCAAATGTATGCCAAGTTCCCGCGGATCGACAAAGGCACGGCGGTGGAGATCAATGTCATTTTGGATATTCGAGTGTTCGCGATTCCTTATCCCGATCGCACCGATCACTTGGTTATTCCTGATCGACCACCAAGAGAGGTGCGTCTGAGCCTTAGCCCCAGTCCCTTGATTGAGAGCCGGAAACGGAATATTAAAAATAAGGCGAAAGAACTTGTGGAAGAGACCGATGTGCCATGGGAAAGAGCGCGAAAGTTTTACGATTTCGTCACGAGTGAAATTGCCATGGAGGATAACAAGGTGATCGGTGCCGAAAAAACTCTCAAAGAGAAAAAAGGATCCCCGGAAGATCGTAGTAATTTGTTTATTGCATTATGCCGCGCTAACAAAATACCAGCACGCATGGTGTGGGCTGATGAAGCAGAGTACGCGGAATTCTACTTGCAAGATGAATCAGGAAACGGGCGCTGGTACCCGGCGGTGTTGGCAGGTAAGAAAGAATTTGGACAAATGACTGATCCTCGTGTCATTATCCAAAAGGGGGACAACATCAAGATTCCAGAAAAGAGTCAGAGACAGCGTTTTGTGGTGGAGTTTGTTACAGGTAACGTGAGGGGCGGACGCCAACCTCGGGTGCGTTTTTTACGCGACGTGCTGCCAGCTCGTGACCGCTAGATGGCTGGGGTGGTAGATGCCCTACCCTGCGGTAGGTTCAAGATTGAGTGCCGGGATTGATAAGGTAAATCTCTATGAAAAATCGATTGCTATTAGCGAGCCTGATGGTGTTAGCTGTATTGGCGCTTTCGGTGGATGCTCAAGAGTCGGCCCAGGAACCTTCTGCTGCTCAGTTGCCCAATGCCGTGCAACTGCCGGCTACGACAACCTGGAAATTTGGAATCCGCATCACGGGAACGGGGGATACGCGAAATGCCCAAGTCACGTTTCCAGTGCCGGTGGATTGGCCCGAACAGAAGATTAAAGTGCTCTCCGTTGATGCGACCAAAAATATCAAGGGCGCAAAGATTAAAAAACTGGGCAGTGATGCCAAGCAGATGTTCTTTAAGGTGCCTCGGTTAGTGGCCGGCGAAGTTGCCGAGGCAACCGTGACGGTCGAGATTGAAAAATTGGCATCATCGCCTCCTGAAGATCCTGAGAAGTTTGTGAAGGGAAAGAAGAATTCCCGTAAGTTTCGCGGGTACCTGACCCCCAGTCCTTTCATCGAAAGTAATGACGAGCGAATAAAAGAGATTGCAGAGCAATTCTCGGCAACCGAGGATATGAATGCTTGGCAGCAAGTCGAGGCGATTTATTCGTGGGTCCGCGAGAATATTGATTACGAGTTCGACACAGAAATTCGAAGCTGCCTAGATGCACTATCTGCGGGGCATGGTGATTGCGAAGAGTTGTCTTCGCTGTTCATTGCACTGTGCCGTGCTCGTGGTATCCCGGCACGGGCCGTGTGGATCCCGGAGCACACCTATCCCGAGTTCTACTTGGAGGACACCGCCGGCAAAGGGTATTGGTTTCCCTGCCAAGCAGCGGGTAGTTATGCGTTTGGCCATATGCCTGAGGCTAAACCGATTCTCCAAAAAGGCGATAAGTTCAAGGTCAAAGGGCACCCGAAACCACTGCGGTACATTCAACCGACAATGCAGGCATTTGGGGACTCTCCTCAATGGGAGTGGTTGATGACGCAAGTTGAAAATCGTTAACGAGACGTCGTGCTTCTGACGGGTAAGAATTTTTGGAAAGCTGCTGACGAGCGCTGCACGTGTTGTCTTTTTACTGTCCGGGTCGGCGAAGCGATCATGCTTTCATTAAATGACGAACGATCTTGCGTCCGGTGACGCTCATCGCAAGTTCGTGCAATTCGTCAAGTGAGGCCCAACGCAAATCCTGCTGAGCCCGCAACCGCCCCTCTACCGAAACCGCGTGGTAACAATCCAGTTCTATACGGTAGCGTGTGACGGCGTGTTTGAGGTTCAGGAAGGGCGCTCCCAGTTGCACCGATAGGCCCGTTCTTTGCTTGGTTTCTTGAGTCACCTGTTTCAACTTATCGGCAATATCGCCGGTGTTGGCCGT
>JAAEPL010000329.1 GCA_024232675.1 Planctomycetaceae bacterium | reverse complement strand
GGGGGAAGTTTGTCGATGCATTCTTCATACGAAGTACCGAAAGGTCGGATGCAGAAACCGATTCGTATATGCAGCGTGAATCGCGTTGCCCAATCGTTCCCTTCCCTAAAAATCAGGTTTGTTCGGAGGCTACCAACATGGTTGCGATCGCTCCCCACTATTTATTACTAACGGAAACGCAAAGCTGCGATGAGAATCTCGAGATCGGTGGATTCTGGCGTTTCGTTTTAAGACAAGTCGATGGCACTGAGCATCTCGATGTTTCAGATACCGAACCCGGTGTCAACGGCGAACGCCTTCAATTACTTGCAGCCATTCGTGGACTAGAGGCGATTGGTCAACCTTCGCGAGTTAATCTCGTCACGAGCAGTGCCTATGTGAATCGTGGTATTCGCCGCGATTTAGCTTCTTGGCGGGAGTCCAATTGGACTTGGGATCGCTTTGGTGAGCTACACGACATAAAGCACCGCATGCTTTGGCAACGTCTTGACCGCGCAATGCAATTTCACAGCATTCAGTGCCGTTCTTGGCGGATGAGTGCTTTCCAAAGTTCGCGTGCCATCGCGGAAAGTTCAAACCAGCGTTTTCGCCGTTTAGGCCGGAACGTTTTGGATTCTTGGGTGCAAACTGCCCGTAAAATGCGTCAACGGAACACCATCGAATCGCTAACGGCCCAGTGCAGTTAGCAAGAATTTTAGTTACTACCCCTGTCTTGCCATAGCTAACGCTACTTATCAAAATCCATGAAACATTCGCAGCTGGCTGAGATGCCACCCCAACACACCCATACGTCTCCGTTCCAAAAGTTTCGAGGTCAAACCAACATGAAGACCGAATCCGCTAAAACGGTATTTTCGGATCAAGACCTGCAACGGTTTCTGGATGGCAATCACGATGACATCTACAACTTGTTAGGTGCGCATCCGCGTGACCTGGAGGGTGCGTCGGGGATTAATTTTGCCGTGTGGGCGCCGAATGCAAAAATGGTTTGCGTGGTGGGTGATTTTAATAATTGGGAGCAGGCTGCGGATCAAATGCGGCCGGTCGGCAGCTCTGGGATTTGGGAAACGTTTGTACCGGCGGCCAATACCGGTCAAATCTATCGGTATCGCATCACGGACGAAAATGGAACCGTACACGAAAAATCAGATCCGTTTGGTTACTTTGGCGAAGTTCCGCCGCGGTCCGCATCGATTGTCTGCGATCTGAAAAATTATCCATGGCAAGACAGTCACTGGATCGAACAACGTGCTCAAGGCGATCCTCTCGAAAAGCCGCTTTCGATTTACGAAGTTCATTTGGGCAGTTGGCGACAGCGTCAGGAGAACTTGAACGGTTGGTTGGATTACCGCACGTTAGCGCATGAGTTAGTTGATTATTGCAAGCAGACGGGTTTTACCCACCTCGAACTGATGCCGATTTCTGAGCATCCGTTGACCAAGAGTTGGGGGTATCAAACAACTGGTTACTTTGCGGTTACCAGTCGGTATGGGACGCCCGAAGATTTCATGTACTTCGTTGATCATTGCCACCGCAACGGAATTGGTGTGATCATCGATTGGGTGCCTGCTCATTTCCCCAAAGACGCCCACGGCTTGGCGAAATTTGATGGAACCGCGCTTTACGAACATGCTGATCCGCGGCAAGGTGAGCACCCCGATTGGGGCACCTTGATTTTTAATTATGGCCGCAACGAAGTACGGAATTTTTTAATTTCAAATGCGTTGTTTTGGTTCGATAAGTACCACATTGACGGCTTACGCGTGGATGCCGTTGCTTCCATGCTTTACCTCGATTACAGCCGAGAAGAGGGGCAATGGATTCCCAACAAATACGGCGGTCGGGAAAATCTTGAGGCGATTGACTTTCTTAGACAGCTCAACGAAAAAGTTCACGCCGAATATCCTGGAACGCTTACGATCGCGGAAGAATCAACCGCTTGGGCAGGGGTTTCAAGACCAACCTATGCTGATGGATTAGGCTTCAGCATGAAATGGAATATGGGTTGGATGAATGACTCCTTGCGTTATATGCGGATGGAGCCCGTGCATCGCAAGTTTCATCAAGAGGATTTGACGTTTAGCTTGGTCTACGCATTTACCGAAAATTTTGTCTTGCCATTGTCGCACGATGAAGTGGTTCACGGGAAACGCTCGTTACTGGATCAAATGCCCGGTGACCAATGGCAGAAATTTGCTAACCTGCGGTTGCTTTATACCTACATGTGGACTCACCCAGGTAAGAACCTGCTTTTCATGAGCGGTGAATTTGGGCAATGGGATGAGTGGCGTGAAGATGAGTCAATCCAATGGGATTTACTTAAAGGTGAACCGCACCAAGGTCTGCAACGCCTGATCGGTGATTTGAATAAGATCATGCAGGAAAACCCAGCCCTTTATGAACTCGACTTCACAGCCGATGGGTTCGAATGGGTGAGCTGCGATGATGCCGAATCCAGTGTTATCGCATACCTTCGCAAGGGGCGAGATCCGGCAGACCAGCTTTTGATGGTCTGCAATTTTACCCCAGAACCACGGGAACAGTATGTCGTAGGAGCGCCCGGTGCAGGGAAGTACCGAGAGATCTTTAACTCGGACTCGGAGTTCTATGGCGGCAGCAACGTCGGCAACCAAGGATTGACTTCTGCCACTAAGGAAACGGCCAACGGTCGAGATTGGCGACTGACTTTAACGCTGCCACCGCTGGGGTGTGTTGTGCTGCGAAAAGAGGACTAGGCGATTGGTTCGGCGGTCTTTTGCAGGTGGAATGGAATCGGACTTTCCACCTGTGTTCCAATCAGGACAGCGGTTACCGTGAGCCAGCATGTTTAACCGCCCGCTGGATTCTTTCCAGCCGTTTGCTGTTTAGAGTTCGAAACGGAATGTTTGGCAGAGAAATCGCCACATTCTGGAGCCAACGGTTTGGTTGCCAGTCCGGATTCGAGCCACACCAGTGCTACCGGCTGCAATCATCTCGGCAGGTTGGTCGAAATGAACTCGTACTTGATAGGTGGTGCTTTGCGGCACGTCCTGACCGTTGGGGCCGGGCACAGTGGCTAGTATTCCACCTTTTTGGCTGCTCAGTGCGGGTGGCACGAATTCCATAGCGACCGGTGAGATCAGGTCAATTTTGGATGCGTAACAACGCCCCGACTGTTGCGATATCAATAACTCGACAGCATTCCCAGTGGTCACGAATTCAATATCCGCTTGGTCGATGGCCAGGATGGCTTCCAGTCGATGATTATCGGGAATGATCTGACAAACGACCGTTCCCTCGGTCAGGTAAGCGCCCTGATTGCGTGGCTCGATCGGGTGACCATACCAGTTTTGTAATTGCCCGTTGTCCTCCGTTGTCTTTTGTGTGACGTAAGAGGCTGTGACCACGCGTCCGTCAATGGGAGCAGTGACTTCGAGTTGGGTTAGGTCATGACGTCGTTGTTCCAATTGGCGACTGATGGCCTGCCACGATGCGAGTTGAGCTTCCAGATCGGCTTCAGCCGCTTCGTCATAATGCGATTGCTGTTTTTTGGAGTAGTATTTTTGACGCGCAATCTCTTCTTCCCCCTCAAGCAACGCTACGCTTTCAATCAATTCCGGCGCTCGCAACGAAACCAAAGGTTGTCCCAATTTGACTTGCTGAGATTCTTGGGCGTGGATGGTTTGGATGGCACCAGGTATTTCAACATAAACATTGGCGGCATCTTCGTGCTGCACTAAAAAACTGCAGGTAACGTAATGAGGCATGGGAATCATTACGATTGCCGCCAAAACCACCGCGGTGATAGAGCAGGTGATCCCAAAATTAAGTCGGTTCACGGTTGCGATTCTCCCGGGTACTGAAAGGAAACGGTAAAGTTGGAGCAAGGGAATTCCTATCAAGCCCCATATCGCCATGGCAGCGATCGCTTGTCCCAACAATTTCAGTCCGTAGGGCTCAAGCAAGTTGTATAGAAACCAAAAAATCGAAAGTGTGATAAACCACCGGTATAAAAAGGCGGCAAGCGAATACGTTACAAAAAGCCATTGGTGGCGTTGCGGTAAAAAAGGATCCTCAGGTGATTCGATGCCTAACATCCAATGACCGGCCCAGCGTTTAAGGACGCTGGATGCCTTGGTGCGTAAATTAGGGATTTCGATGAGGTCAGAGAGGATGTAATAACCGTCAAACTTGAGTAACGGATTGGCATTGAATAGCAGGGTTGAAACCGAGCAGACGAAAACAATATTCAAGGCCAGCATGTTGACCCAGCCGGGTTCGCTGAACCACCAAACAAATGCGCAGATGGAAGCCAGGATGAATTCGAAGTACATGCCAGCCGCCGCAATGGCAGCTCGACGCCACTTACTTTTCAGCGTCCAGGAATCGCTGACATCGCAATACAAACAGGGCATGAGAACCAGAAACATCACGCCCATACTGTGGCACTGACTGCCG
>JAAEPL010000328.1 GCA_024232675.1 Planctomycetaceae bacterium | reverse complement strand
GAATTGATAATAGTCCTTTTGTGTTACAGGGTCGTATTTGTGGTCGTGGCATTGAGCGCAAGCCATGGTCAATCCCAACCAGGTGGTGGATGTGGTATCGACGCGATCAAACAAGTTAACGAAACGTTGTTCTTCCGCGATCGCACCGCCTTCGCCGTTGAGCATGTGATTGCGATTGAAGCCACTGGCAATTTTTTGATCCGGCGTCGCATCAGGCAGGAGGTCACCGGCGACCTGCCAGATGGTGAATTGATCAAAAGGTAGATCGTCATTGATTGCTCGAACCACCCAATCTCTCCAGATCCATTGCCAAGTGTCACCGTCTTGCTGAAACCCATTGCTATCGGAATATCTCGCGGCGTCCAGCCAAGGTAGGGCCAGGCGTTCTCCATAGTGCGGATTGGCCAGCATGCGATCCACTAATTTCTCATAGGCTGCGGGATCTGGATCCGAAACGAAAGCATCTACTTCCTCGATCGTCGGCGGCAACCCCAGAAGGTCAATGGATAGACGCTTAATTAGAGTGCTGCGATCTGCCTGTGGTGACGGGGATAATCCACGGGATTCGAGTTTAGATAAAACGAATTGATCGATTGGGTTTTTCGCCCAGTCATTCAGCTTTGTGCTGGGGGGCGTGGGGCGTTGCGGTGCGCTGAAGGCCCAGTGCTTCTCGTATTTGCCCCCCTCGTCAATCCACTGCCTTAGACGTTTTTTTTGCTCCGGCGAGAGTTGGCGATTGGCCTCGGGTGGTGGCATGATGAAATCGGGGTCGTCGGAATCAATACGCTCGATAAGGGAGCTGGCTTCGGAATCGCCGGGTACGATCGCGCCGGAATCGAGTGCAGACCGAGCTTGATCGAGACGCAGATCCGCTTCTCGCTGATTGCCATCTTGACCATGACAGAAGAAACAATTCTCCGAGAGGAGCGGACGAATGTCGCGATTGAAATCCAGCGTTTGTTGCGCCAACGCGCGATTGCTGAACAGGAATAAAAGTAAGCTGCAATAAAAGGCGATGCGTTTCATGCGAAAATTCGAAAGGAGGGTGTTTTGGATAAATGATCCTGTCTGCCGATCCACTGCGACACCTCATCATCATAAACTATACGAGTAACCCCTGTTTGATAACGGTGATTTTTCCGTGGAATCAACGCGTGAAGATGACAACTTTTTAGTCCGGGATTTCAGGATTTCCAAAGACCTTGGTGTTTGAGTTACTAGTATTTTAGTCACGCGAAACACAATCTATGTAACCTTGCGCACATGAAATGGGCGGGGTTTCCGTAGGGATATCTGTTGTCTACTCGCGGAAATTGGCACCGACGGTATCGGTTCATCGGAGGCAATGAGGTGAAGGGATGCTTTCATCGCGGGGGCTGGTTTCCTGTCCAATTCGTTGACATAGGTTGAGGCGGTAATTAACGTCGAGGGTTTCTTGTTCGCTTCCCTTTCTTTTTCAGGTCAAGCATGGCTATTCGCCCGTTGTATTGCATATTGACTTGCCTGCTGCTGTACTCAAGTTGGTCGCTATCGGGGATACAAGCTCAGCCCACATGGGATCAACCCATCGAGGACGTGGTCGCGGAGAATGCGTTACGTATTCAGTATTTAGATGCAAATCTGAATTTGCAGCGGCACTTTCTCAAGCACCTTACAGGGTTGCAGGCTAACGGGCATGCGGCGTGGTTAGAGGTGGCGCGGCAACAATTGGTCGTGGACCAAATGCTGGCACAGAAATCGGCCCTCAATCAATACATGTCTTTTGTTGGTGACATTTCCAAGGCCGTCGGCACAGAGAATCTTCACATCAAACGCACGCTGTCAGATCCCGCCCCACTTAAGATCTACTCGAATGATTCCATTCGTTTAATCGGTTGGGTGGAGCCGGATGCCTTGTCATTGGATTGGAAGGCGGCGGTCGAGGTTGCTGCAGGTCTTGCGACTGAGGAAGTTCGATCAATTGAGCTTCGTCAGAAACAGGAACAGGCTCAGAGGCGGTATCAAATCGCCATGACAGAAGATCGCTTGCCCCCGCAGTTGCAAGAGCAATTGCGATTGAAGTGGGAATTAACTGCAGCTCATCGGGCTTTGGTCCAGCACCAGCAGGCAACCCAAACGGCAGGCCCCCTTAATTCGATGCCTGTGAACCTTGGGGGTAGCACGGATTTTATTACAACACAAGATTCCGAAGACCTGCTTGGGAAAACGACTGACCTAATCCACGCAGAAACGCAGGCGAAAAATTTAACTCGTTTTTACACGAGCAACCTACTTGCTGCGGAGGATTCATTAAATGTTTTGCAGGACCTGTTCCAACGCAATTTGATCACGCAACCTGTTCTGCAGGCAAGCCAGCAACGATATCGACAGGCTCAAGCCAAGGCGCGGTTGGAATCCAATCGCTTGGAAAGGCTGAAGCAGGCATTGAGGCAGTTGGTATCAGAGCAGGAAATGAAATCCCCGGGCTCCCGGCAGGATTGGCAATGGCCACGCTGTGTTTTGGAAGATGCTTTTCAATTACAGCACCTGTTAAATCTACGAGAGCAACATTTTATATTGGCTGGGCAACGAGAATCCGCTCGTTTGGAACTTGGGATGAGGCGTGTTTGGTTGGGAAAACTTCAGCAGACGCTAAAGCCGTTGCAAATTCAGCAAGCGGGAATTCTTGCCGAGCAAAATTTGGACCGTGGACCGCTTCGTGAAAGTCAAAAGCTGACGCGGGAGATCGAGCAAATTCAACGCCTCGAGGAACACCTCGCGCAACAACAAGTACTTGTTGGTTTGGAAGAGCAAAGGTTCCTCACGCAGTGTCTGGAGACTAACGCCTTGATCGCGGAACGAAAAGCGTTGACGGTATCGACTGTAGCCTCCGCAAGGCCGCCGCGTTCAGTAAGGATGAGTTATTTCGAAGTTTCGCCAACGCAAAGCCAGAAAAATCAAATTGGCATTGGCGGTGGGATGAGCGTGGAAAGTTCTCTGCAATTCCACAAAATACCGGACTACCCCTCATTTTGGGTATTAAGCGAAATGGGGAATTATGATGCGCGTATGGGACGATGGGGAGCCGGTTTGAGCGGTAGCGAAGTTCGCATGGCAAAAGGGAACGTGCAAAATAGTAAGACAAAATCTCACCGTGAAATTGGAATGAGTGCCCGTCCCGGTCGCTTACTCGGGGACAGTCGCGACTCCTTCGATGCCTATCGATATTATCAATACGGTGCGTTAAAAATGTCGAGTCGGCGTAATGCTAAAGTGGGCCAAACACCGTGGTTCCTTCCGGGTTCTCCGAGTAATTATCGCGGCCCTAGGTGATTCTCGTTGGCGGGCTCGCCTGCTATCTTAGGACGATTATCACAGCGATCACTTTTCACGTTTCCGTTTCATTGCCTCTGACAAGGAGATTTTTCCTCGCATGTTTGTCCGACTTAAACAATCTGTTCAGATCGTCACCATTTTTACGATTTCACTTTTGTGTGTTTTCGCAACTTCGTTGAGTGCCGATGAGCCTTTGCCATCATGGAAAGATGTTGCAGCACGAGCCAAGATTATTGCTTATGTTGAAAGCGTCACGGATGCCAATTCCGATCGTTTTATCCCGCCCAGTCAGCGTGTTGCAGTCTTTGACAACGATGGCACATTGTGGTGTGAAGCTCCGCTTCCCATTCAGTTGGCTTACATTTTTCATAGCATCAAGCAAAAGGCAGAAAAAGAGCCAGAGCTGAAAAAAGATCCGGCCGTAGCTGCTTTACTGAAGGGTGATTACAAGACCGTATTTTCTGGCGGTTTGAAAGAGCTCCTGCGGTTGACGGCAATGAGTCATGTGGGGCTAACAACGGATGAGTTTAAGGCCAGCGTGCTCGAGTGGATCGAAACAGCCAGGCATCCCCAGTTGAACTATCGCTTCAAGGACACCGTTTACAAACCGATGATCGAGGTAATTAATTATCTCCAGGCTAACGGTTTCAAAACGTTTATCGTCTCTGGTGGAGGATCGGACTTCATGCGTGCATGGAGTGAGGAGGTTTATAACATTCCGCCTGAACAGGTGGTGGGCTCCAATATCGTGACGAAATTTGAGCTGCGAGGTGATGAAGCTGTCTTGGTGAAGACCATGGATGATTTATTCGTCAATGACAAAGAAGGTAAGCCGATCGGTATTCATCAGTTTATCGGTAGGCGTCCGGTTATGTGTTTTGGAAATAGTGATGGTGATCAAGCGATGTTGGAATATACAACCATGGGAAATCCCCTGCCTTCGCTTGGCGTCATCGTGCACCATACTGACGCGGATCGGGAATATGCTTACGACAAGAAACCACCCAGTTCCGGCAAGCTGATTACCGCTTTGGAAGTGGCTCCCGAGCGAGGTTGGATTGTGGTGGACATGAAGAACGACTGGAAAGAAGT
>JAAEPL010000327.1 GCA_024232675.1 Planctomycetaceae bacterium | reverse complement strand
GATTCCTCTTTCGGGATCGTTAAAGCTGTGGAATTCGTCCATCACCACAGCCCATACATCGTCGAAATCAAACGCCTCACGGTGCAGTAATCGGTTGAGCAAAATCTCGGCGACGACCACCAAAATTTTGGCGTCGGGATTCACCTTGCGATTGCCCGTGACCAAACCCACGTCATCTGCTGAAAAACCCCAAGCGACCGCCGCCTCTTGCATCTCACGAAACTTCTGATCAGTCAGGGCGATTAGGGGAGTGGTGTAGTAAGCCGTTTTGCCCAGATGTAAAGCCTCAAACATCGCGGCCTCGGCAATTAACGTCTTACCTGTTCCTGTCGGAGCGCATACCAAAACGCCCTGTTCGTTCGTAAACCAAGCCAATAAAGCTTCCTGCTGTACCGGGTAGGGTTCAAACGGGATCGTTTCAAAATAGAGCTCCGCTAATTCGTCACGACGTTCCTGGGATACGGTCATATTAGGTTGCAGCTTTTTTTAGGGAGAGCGTGTCGAATTGAAGGGTTTGTTATCAGGATTGCGACACATTGTAACCACACACTGGCTAGCGAGAATTGCCAGCAATGTTTGACAAATCGGAATTTTGAAACGCAACGGCCACGATTTCGAAGCAATTTTAGTGTTGCATGGAACTTGGCACCTCAATTGCTCGTAGGACTGTCAGGAAAAAATCGACTTTCAGATATGGGAACCAGTGGAGTAAAGCAAATGAGTTTTTTCGGCAAAAAGCCCTCCCCAGCCCGTTCCAACGGGCAGCAGCGAAAATCGCGAAAGGCCGCCCAGTTTATGCGCGGTTTGGTGCTGGAGGGCTTGGGAATCGCCGTGTTGGGCTACCTTTATTTGACGATTCAGAATACTCCCACTCCCACCCAGAGAACGGTTTCCACCGATGAATCCAATGCTTCGTATGCCTCCACCGCAGCCAATTCAGCCACACTAGCTCCTCCTCAGGGTCCATCGCCAACCGCAGGTCGTGCGGAGGCGACGCCTGCTCAAAATGTGATAGCAGTTGAAAGCAAAGCAGCGTTTGTCAGGGCCGCATTTTGGGGCTGTTTGGGAACCCAATAGCTATCAGGCGTGGCCGAAATCGGTAAAACCGCACTTGAGCCATGTTCCCCAGAACTGCTATTAGTCGCGTTGATTTTTCGTTTGAAACCAGTGCGTTGAACCGATGGAGATGGCTCCCATGGCCCGTAACCAATCGTTGATTACTTTTAGTCTGATCTTGCTGGGTTGCTGTTTCCTTGGAACGCCATCCATGTTTGCGCAGGAAAAAGAAATCAAACCCGCGCTGGAAAAAGAGATTCAGCAGCTAACCAGCATGCCCTTGGACGAGCTGTTAAAACAACTCGACGAAACGTGGGGCAAATATGAGAAGCAATTGCAAGCGGTGGTCGAAGCGCGATTAATCGAGGAACGAGAATTTGTCGCGCAAGTAACGTTGTTAATTCAGAAGGATCAACTGCCGAAAAAGTTGGTGGATTCTTCTTGGTTGTGGGTACGCAGCAAGCGGCCGGGAACGAACAGCCCATTTGTCTATTTCGAGCGGGTACTCCGCTTGCGAGCGGAGAAGGCTGGATTCAAAGTGCCGCCCTTCGACGATCGGATTTACAGTCTGAGTAAATCTCAACGTGAGTTGTTGCAACTGAAGCGTGTGCAGGCCAGAGAGCTGCAGAAAGACCGCTTCAAACGCCGTTAAGCCGCACCTGTTCGAAATCTTATTCAGTTTGCCATGTTGGTCTTGTCAGCATGTTGGTATTCAATTTCTTGGCCTAGACATTCGCTGGCGAACCAATCCGTTCCATCGGCCTCACGCCGGAATACCGGCTTGCCCATGACCCACGTTTGCACTGGCCAGCCAGTTAAGGTGGTGCCATCCCATGGGCTCCAGCCGCATTTGGTTTGCTGATCTTGGTTACGGATCGTTTCGCTGTGTGCCAAATCAACAACGGTCAGGTCGGCATCGAATCCAACGGCCAACCGCCCTTTACGAGCGATATCCCAAACCCGAGCTGGCGCCTCGCACATCCAAGACGCGACTTGCTGGATAGTGCAGCGACCTTGGTTGACTTCGTTCAGCATCAACGCCAGTGAGTTTTCCACGGCCGGTAATCCTGAGGGGCATCCTGGATAAGGTTGCGATTTTTCTTCCTGCGTATGAGGAGCATGGTCGGTGGCAAGCACTTCAATTTTGCCGTCCAGAAGAGCCTGGAAAAGGGCTTCGTTATCCGATTTATGTTTGATCGAGGGGTTCATTTTTACCAGCGAACCTAGTCGGTCGTAGTCATCGACATTGAAAAACAGATGATGGGGACAGACTTCCGCCGTCACGAATTCTCGCGCGGTATAGATGGGGTCAATTTCTGCCGCGGTAGAAACGTGTAACACGTGGA
Organism: Planctomycetaceae bacterium; assembly: GCA_024232675.1. GTDB lineage: Bacteria > Planctomycetota > Planctomycetia > Pirellulales > Pirellulaceae > CAJQPP01. The sequence goes on along the minus strand of JAAEPL010000327.1, from coordinate 3,033 downwards.
AGCGATGCTTGTGACGGACGGCTAAATCGATGGCTCGTTGGGTGGAAATGAGCGCGGCTCGATGATCTCGAATACGCGAGTGAGTGGCGATGTCGGTATCCCCTTGGTACCGCGCCTGGTTTTCCCGAATCGTGGTTTCATCTTCGCAATGCGCGCAAATGGTCAGGCTGGTTTCGGCAAAAATGCGTTCCAGAGCTTCTTGCTGGTCGACTAATAAATCACCGGTACTGGAACCAATAAAGATCTTAATGCCGGGCGTACGCTGTGCTTTTTGCAACTCGTGGACGTTGTCACAGGTGGCTCCGATGTAAAAACCATAGTTGACCAGGCAGCGATCAGAGGCGAGTTTCAATTTGTCGTGTAAGGCCTGAACGGTAATCGTAGCCGGGTTGGTGTTGGGCATCTCAAGAAACGAGGTCACACCCCCCCGCGCGCAAGCCCGTGTGGCATGTTGCAGATCTTCCTTGTGGGTCAGGCCTGGCTCACGAAAATGCACCTGATCATCGATCACACCTGGCATTAAGTATTTTCCGGTGAGATCGACCCTGTGGTCGGCAGGGGTGTCGGAAGGAACGTCAATATCGATGATGCGTTCGTTTTCAATCAACAGATTGCCTTCAAGGATCTCCGTCGGGCATACCAGTTGGGCATTAATAAAAAGAGTTTTCATGCGGATAAAGCAAAAGCGAGATGATGTTTTTGGAATGCGTCAGGCGGTCGTTTTTTCCGATTTCGGTGCCAGTTGCGTTGGGCAAATGTGAACCGTAGCGGTCGTTCGCGAGCGACCCATTATTACGTTCTTTGTTCGCTTGACGAGCAGTGCGGGTGGAAAATTCACCACGACTTTCAGCCGCGGGGTAGGAAATTCGGACACGCGTTGAATGTCGGGACGGTTCTGACCGGTTGCTGGTTTGGATCTACAAAAGTAGGGGTGATTTCAGCAACTCCAGCGCACACTACTGGGATTTTGGACCTTTGCTCCTTAAATTATGCAGGTTCGGTTGTACCTCGTGTTATTCTCGTCAGCCCCGTTTTCACTCCGTTCTTGTTCGAAGGGTCCGTCATGTCATCCTATGAAAAATTAGGCGCTTTCTATTTGGGTCGCGAAATTGACTCGACAACGGGCGAAACAACTGCAACGCCCTTGCTTTATGACTCGCGGGATTTAACCACGCATGCTGTTGCTGTCGGCATGACCGGTTCCGGGAAAACGGGGTTATGTCTGGATCTGTTGGAAGAAGCGGGAATGGACCAGATACCGGCAATCGTGATTGATCCCAAGGGAGATATTGCCAATCTTCTGCTCACGTTTCCGGAACTCTCCGCGGCAGAATTTCGCCCTTGGATCGATGAGAGCCAGGCGATTAGAGAGGGCCAGACCGCGGATGAGTTTGCGGCGAGTGAGGCAGAAAAATGGCGTGATGGGTTGGCAGGCTGGGATCAATCGGGCGAAAGGATTCAACGTTTTCGCGATCACGTTGACTTACAGGTCTTCACGCCGGGCAGCAGTACGGGGCGGTCTGTGGCGATCTTGAAGTCCTTTGCGGCACCCGACGAAGCTGTGATTCAAGATGTTGAGGCGTTTCAGGAGCGAGTGCAATCTGCCGTGAGTGGTTTGCTGGCGTTGGTGGGCATTAATGCCGACCCCATCCGCAGTCGCGAACATATTTTATTATCCAATATTCTGAGTAAAGCCTGGTCTGAATCCAAAGACTTGACACTGGGCCAACTCATCGCAGAAATCCAAAACCCGCCTCTTAAAAAAGTGGGCGTGATGGATCTAGATACCTTCTTTCCACCGGCGGCCCGGTTGGATTTAGCCATGACGATGAATAATTTGTTGGCGTCGCCATCCTTTGCTTCATGGCTTTCGGGTGAGCCTTTGGATATCGGACGTTTGTTGCACAGTGAGGAAGGCAAACCACAGATATCCATCATGTCGATTGCTCATCTCAGCGATGCCGAGCGAATGTTCTTCGTAACGATATTGTTGAACGAAGTTTTATCTTGGATGCGTGGTCAGTCCGGTACTTCTTCCTTGCGGGCCATTCTCTACATGGATGAGGTGTTTGGGTTTTTCCCACCGGTCTCCAATCCACCGGCTAAAAAACCCATGCTGACGTTATTGAAACAAGCCCGTGCGTACGGTTTGGGAGTGGTGTTGGCGACCCAGAACCCGGTAGATCTGGATTACAAGGGCCTCTCGAATACGGGCACCTGGTTTCTAGGCCGTCTGCAAACAGAACGCGATAAAGCCCGCGTGCTGGAAGGCCTCGAGGGCGCTGCGGCCAACACCGGAGCCAGTTTTGATCGAGCAGAAATGGAGCAGATCTTGGCGGGTTTGGGGAGCCGGAAATTCCTGATGAACAATGTGCATGAAGACGCTCCCGTGGTTTTTGAAACTCGTTGGGCGATGAGCTATCTGCGCGGACCGTTAACACTTAAACAGATCCAGCAGTTGACCGGCGATGGTCCATCGACTCAGGATAAGGATTCACAGACCGCTCTGGCGGGTGCTGTTGCCCAAACGGAGCAGGGCACTGATGTGGAACCGATCGCAGAAACCCAAGATGGCCAGCGTGACCGGATACCGGCGGACATCTACCAGAGTTTTGCGCAAATGCACGGCGAATTTGCTGCACAGGACATCGTCTATCGGCCAGCGGTGCTGGCAACCGGACGTTTGCATTACATTCGCAAAAGTTGTGACGTCGATCAAATCACCGAAAGAACCTTTATGGCGCCGCTGTCAGGAAGCGGTTCAATGGAAGATATCTGGAGTCGCAGTGCACCGGTGGAGGGGCGGTTGGAGGCCGAGAGGACTCCCGTCGAAGGCGTCGCTTTTCAGGAATTTTCAAAAGACCTCGAGGATGGCAAGACCTGGTCCGCTTGGGAAAAGGAATTTGTGGATTACCTGTATCATCAGCAATGCCTGACAATCTATGAATGCAAAGAATTCAAAGTGAACTCGAAACCGCAAGAGACGCGGGGGGAATTTAAGGTCAGGTTGCAGCAACTGGCCTCTGAGAAACG
>JAAEPL010000326.1 GCA_024232675.1 Planctomycetaceae bacterium | reverse complement strand
CCCGGGTGCTTAGGTTTTTTTGGCCGACGCATGCGAGTCGGTTACGACGCCATTGATTTTCGCCGAAAGCGAACTGCTTTGCCCCAGCAACTTAATAAAGCCGACCGCCTCTTCGGGTGTCCAATTGCAGTTTTGAGCATAAACCGCCTCCGGATCGGCAAGAATGTGAGGAGAGTCCACGGCCACAGCCAATACAGATCCTCCTTGGGTTTCCAAGGTTACACTGCCAGTGACGTGGCGTTGTGAGCTGGCTAGATAAGCTTCCAAGTCCAACTTGTGCGGCTCGTAAAAGAAGCCGGTATAAACCAGTTCAGCCCAGCGAGCCGCGATGATGTGACGGAACTGATTTTGGAATCGAGTATTGATGGTATCTTCGAGAGCACGATGTGCCGCCAATAGAGCCGTCACTCCAGGACACTCAAAAACAATGCGGCCCTTCAGCCCGATACTGACATCGCCCGTATAAATGTGCCTTCCCACACCGTACTGTCCAAACAATTGGTTCAGCTGTTGCAACAACAGCGGCCCCTGTACCGCTTGACCATCGATCGTTTTCACAACCCCCGCTGCAAAACCAAGTGTTACCGTCGCAGGTTGCTCAGGCCATTCGTTGCGGGGGCGAACCATCTGCCACGTATTATCATCCGGCTGCTGGAAACGATCGATCGTCCCGCCTGAAATCGTCACCCCCAATAAATTTTCGTTGATGGAATACAAGCTATTAGAGATAGGGACCTCGAAACCCGCATCATTCAATGCTTTAATTTCAAAATCACGGATCTGATTTGTTTGCGTTTGCAAGTCACGAATGGGAGCCATGATTTCATAATCGCCCAAGCTGCGAACGGTTTGGTCAAAACGTAGTTGATCATTTCCCATGCCTGTACACCCGTGTGCGAAAATACGGGTTCCCACTTGCTCACAAATCTCGAGGCATTTGCGGACAATCACATAACGATCGCTGCATAACATTGGGTATTGATCCAACATCCGCGAGTGGCTCCAGACCAACGGAATGACAAATTCGTTCCAGATGTCCTCACTGGCATCGATGGTCCAGTGGCGATCCGCACCGAGTTCTTGCGCTCGAGATTCAATACGAGCGCGTTCTTTATCCGACACCCCACCCGTATCAACAAACACGCTATGCACTTCGTGCCCCAGTTGTTTGAGATGCCACAGGCAGTAACTGGTATCTAATCCACCTGAAAATGCTAATACAATTTTTTGCGACATAAGATTTTTATCAGTTAGATGCTTGTCGATTTGGTTTCTGGAAAGTGCCTTCGCGAAAAGGCTTGGACTCATTAATGGAGAGCGCCTTTTACCAAGTGGGCAGGATCAGGGCTCTCTGTTTTTTCATTCTGGATGGATGAGATGACTCATAATAGCTTTTTGAACGTGCAGCCGATTCTCTGCCTCGTCGATGGCAATACAGTAATCGGCGTCCATGACTTCATCACTAGCCTTGATATTGCGACGCAAAGGCAAACAGTGGCTGAATAGTGCATTTTTAGTCTTCGCCATTTTGGGCCCGTCTACCATAAAGTGACGATAATTCTGTCGCAGTTCCCATTCGGCCGTCGGATCTCCGTAGTAGGGCAGAGCACCCCAGCTTTTGCAGTAAACGACTTCTGCGTCCGAGTAGGCTTCGTCGATGTCCGTTGTGACCGTCAGTTTTTGATTGTGGGCTGCTGCATTTTCAGCAGCTGCATCCATGTACTGTGGGTCCAATAAATAGGCCTCTTCCGGAATCAACAACGTGACATCCATGCCAAACTTTGTCGCGATCAACAAACTGGAATTGGCCACGGCTGTGTTGAGGGGCTTGGGATGCCAGGTCCACGTCAAAACATATTTGCGGCCAGCTAAGTCTCCCATCTTCTCCTGCAAAGCCATCACGTGCGCCATCTCCTGACACGGATGCGTAATCGTCTCCATGTTGATGACCGGAACGTCCGCGTGTTTCGCCACCGAACGAATCACGTAATCGGTGCGATCTTTATTCCAGTCTTTGAATTTTGGAAACGCTCGGATGGCGATCATATCGCAGTAACGCGACAGGACCTTGGCCACCTCGGAGATGTGCTCCTCGGAATCGCCATCCATGATTTTTCCAGTTTCAAATTCAATAGGCCAAGCGTCGCTTCCGGGTTGCAGAACCACCGCAAAGCCGCCCAATTGGTGAGCCCCCACTTGGAAAGATGTTCGCGTTCTCATGGAGGAATTGAGAAACAACAAAGCCACCGACTTACCTTTGAGATCCTCGCCGTAGGGACTCTCCTTCAACTTGGCTGCAGTATCCAACATGGACTGCAAGTCCGCTTGGCTCCAATCTTGAGTCGTAATGAAGTCTCGAGATTTCTTTTCAATTTGTGATGTCATTGCTTGTATTTTTCCAAACAAAAGTACTTGCCAACAGGCCGGCAGCCCTCAATTCAAATAAAAAAACCCAGCCCGGAGGCTGGGTTGAAAATGCATAATTTATCCACGTAATCACCCAGACCATCCTTCAAGATGGGCGCTTCAGTCTGGCTCGGCGATAGCGTGTTGTGGTCATTGCAGAGAGTATCTCGCGCCAGCAGATTCGGATCAACATCTAAAAAGGATTTTTTGGCTCGCAAACATTGCTCAGACTATCCAGCACCCTTGCCGGCACCTAAAATCTGAAGTTCTTAGAACTAGTACACAGAAACCGGGAAAACCATGTTTGATCTGCAGGAAACTCAATCGGCTCTTAATGAATTTGGAATGGACGGATGGTTGCTCTACGATTTCCGTGGAATCAACTATCTAGCAGCACGCATCGCCAACATACCGGACGATGAGCTCGGTTCCCGTCGTTGGTTCTATTTTGTTCCCGCAAAGGGCACCCCGCAGAAACTGGTACATGCTATCGAAGCGGCCATGCTGGATCATCTCCCAGGAGACAAAACGATCTACCTCAAGTGGCAAGAGCTGGAAGCGGGTCTCGAAAAACTCCTCGGCGATAACAAGATCATTGCCATGGAGTATTCCGAAAAAGCAGGAAACCCCTACGTCTCCCGCGTTGACGCCGGCACTGTCGAGCTGATTCGCTCCATGGGAAAGCAAGTCGTCAGCTCTGGAAATTTAATTCAATACTTCGAAGCCCGTCTTACGGAAGAGCAATGGGCCAGTCATCTTGAGGCTGACAAATTGAACCAGGCAGCGTTCGAAATGGCATGGCAAACCATCGCCGATCGAATCCGCGAAGGCAAATCGCTGCGAGAAGCCGAGTTGCAACAGATGATCATGGACTATTACCACAGTCATGGCATGACCACTTACCATCCGCCGATCGTCGGTGCGGGCCCGAACAGCGGTGACCCTCACTATAGCCCGGAACCCGGATCCGATCGGGAAATATGCGAAGGAGATTTCGTACTTTTAGATATGTGGGCCAAGATGGATCGCCCGGGTGCCATTTACACCGATCTCACCAAGGTTGGTTTCGTTGGCGAAGCGGTACCGGATAAATACAATGAGATATTCAAAATCGTCGCCGCCGCACGCGATGCTGGCATTGAAACTGCAAGAAAAGCGTTTGCCGAAAAGAGCGAATTATTCGGCTGGCAGATCGACGCCGCCACTCGAGCCGTGATCGAAGAGGCTGGTTACGGAAAGTTTTTCAATCACCGCACCGGACACAACATCGGTCAGGAGACGCATGGCAACGGCGCGCACATGGACAACCTGGAAACTCGAGAAGACCGACGCGTGATCGCCAACACTTGCTTCTCCATTGAGCCCGGTATTTACCAAGATGAATTCGGCGTCCGCAGTGAGATTAACGTTTACATCACCCCAGACGAGGAAGTGATCGTAACCGGTGGTTTACAGACGGAAGTCCTGCCCATCCTTGCGCATTGCAAAGCTTAAATAGGATTCGCATGAACCCTCAGCGAATCATATTGGGCGTCCTCGGAACATTGATGGTCGCAGCTGCGATGGTTACCTATTTCCGCACGGGAATTACGGACGAAAACGCGGTGTTTTTGGGCGTTTGTTCCAAGGTGGGGTTTGTGTTGTTGACCATATTTTTAGCTTGGCCATCCCTGGATGGTTTCATCGAAAAAGCGCCGACGCTGATCAATGGCATTGCCTTGGCGGCGCTCATTTTCGTGGCTATACGCCCCCGCTTGCTGCCTTTGCTGGTAGGCGGCATTGTCATCACGCTGGTGGTGCATTTCGGCCTCCGCTTTGCCTCTTCCAAACTTGGCAAATAGGTGGCAGGGGGTACGAATCGTGTATCCCCTGCTGCGTTGGCCGCTGCTTCCCTTTTTAGAATCGGGCTAACTGCGCCAGCCATTGAGTAACAATTTCAGGGATGCCTGATGGGTCTGTTTCCAACAGCGTGACGGGGAACATCTGGTCCTCGAAATGTTTCGTCCAGCGTTCCATTTGCTGTGCGATTTTTTCTTCTGCCGCGGCGTCGACGATCAATACCATTTGCCGCTGCTTGGGTTCAGATTGAAATTGAGCGACGCGTGTGGCAGCAGGGGCGTTGATCAAAATCAAGCCACGCCAAGTAGCTCGCTGACTCATGGCGACCAAGGAGGCCATCGTACCACCGGTCGTTTGGCCGCCCACGGCAATTCGAAATGGGTCAATATTGTATTGTTGCCTTGCCTGCTCTGTCACCTTATTGAGAAATTCTATTTCATCGCGAGTCCAGCGTTTTTCATTGAGTGATTGAGGAATCAGCAAAGCCGTATTCGTTGCATCACACCAAGCCTGCCATCTCGTAAGCGTTGCCTCGGGATCCCGTTCCCCCGGTTCTCCCAACCACATTAGCAGCGCCGAGGGCCTATCCGATTTGGGAAAATAACCATGACAAAGATTCGGGCTTTCTGCCACCGTGAGGGGTACCAATTTCGACGCATCCGCCGCTTGGCGTGTCACGTCAGCACTCTTTTCAGCAGACAACGCAACCACGGAAAGCTCGAACACCCTCTCCTGTTCACCGCGTAAAACGGACACGGCGATAACACTGTCGACCGCGATATTCATAAGTTCTAATTCAAGTGCTTCCTGGCTTGCGATTGGCTTGCCATTAATCGCCACTAGACGGTCGTCCACTTGGATTCCCGCAATGGCCGCAGGTCCTTGCGGAAATACGTGACGAATGCGAACGCCATTTTCGGCTGGCTGGGCCAACAAACCCAACATGGCATGTCGCCATGGTTCGATGTCTTTTGCCAGAGTCGCTTTGGCACTCAACATTTCATCATCGCGTAAAAAGCTGATGGTAACCTCTTCGCCGGCGTAATGTGCTCCCAACGCGTGGCGCACCTGGTTGACCAAAGAGGTTGGTACACCATCGATCTGCTTAATTTCATCGCCTACCTGAAGTCCGCTGCGAGCGGCTGGCGAATTACCTGGGCAGGCGGCAATGACCGGGGAGCTGGCGTAACCGTCTGTTTCCTTGAACGTGACGCCCAACTGCCCCCGCCACAAACTCTTCCCATTCAACATTTGCTGCAAAGCCGCCGGTTCGAGGGGGACCGCAAATCCGATTCCCGAATCGTACCACTCGGTGCCGTCGGATACCTCGTCGCCCTGCGGTGACATGGGTACCAGCACACCCATCACGCGGCCATTCAAATCGATTAGAGGACCACCAAAGTTATGTGGAGAGACACCCGCATCCGTTTGAATAGCCCGATCCCAAATACGTCGCAGAGCGCTGACAATTCCGACGGACACGTTCGGGTTTTGCCAATCCAGCGAGCGACCTATCGCAATCGCCGCTTGGCCGACTGCTAATTGATTTCGGCCGACTAATTCTGGCTCTGCAAGTGATCGGCTAGGTTCAATTTTCAGCAACGTCAATTTTCTGGAATGATCCTTACTGACCACCGTAGCCGGCAGCCGCTGTTCATTGGCGGCCCTCACAAATATGGTGGTCGGCTCATGAGCAAGATTGAAACTTGCCGTAATAACCCACCCGTCTCTACCCACAACCAATCCTGTTTTTGGTTGATTCGTAACGCGTGTCCCGCCGATAGAATCCCGTCCACCAATCGTTTCGATTTGTACGATCGCTGGTTTGACTTTGGCTAACGCACTTCGGATCGCCGATTGTGTGGGTAATTCCACTGCGACCTGAGCTACCAATGAAAGACTTAACCCTAGCCAAAAAATCACACTTACCGCGCCGGCCATGAATATTTTTTGCGCTGTCATCTCTGATTCGCCTGTAATGTGACATTGATAAACTGATCGCCTCGCTGAATCATCAGCGTGACCTGAGAATCGCGATCTATCTGACGAAGTCGATTTTGTAAGTCCTTGAAGGAGGTTGTCACCTTCCCGCCCACCTCCACGATCAGATCGTCTTTTTGCAATCCGCTTCGCTCCGCAGCACTGCCCGTTGTTACCTGGTCTATAAAAGGCGGTGTTCTTGCGACGACATTCGGAACCATCACCAGTCCCATCAATTCCAGCGTGATTGGCTCGGTCGGTTCTCGATCAACCGATAGGTTTTCGTTGGTCTTACCGGCCAAAATCAGATCCATGGCCATCGTTACCTGCGCGGCAGGAATGGCGTAATTTAACCACAGGTCACTTTCTGCACTACGCGACTCACGTCCAATCAAACCCAGCCATTGGCCCTGGCGATTGGTTACCGCTCCACCAGCGGCACCCGGATTATTCGTAATGGCATCCACAATAATTGCCGGGCCTTGGTAGCTGGTGCGGCGATTGCCACGCCGCGCGTTCAAAGGAACCACTGCCGATACCACCCCACTCTGCACACTGCATTGCTCATTCCCATTGGCAACGCCATACAAATTACTGAAGGCTAAGACCGTTGTTCCAGGCACGCCTTTGACGGACAGATCGGGATTAAAAAAAGGCTGATCCTGCACGTCAACTTTGAGTAAGGCAAGTTCGTACTGCGGGTGGTAGCCAAGTAATTCGGCCGTTGCGCGACGCCCGTCGGCAAGCACCACCGTCGTTTCACTGTCCAATACATAACTCCAAACGGTCACGATCAAACCATCGTTGGAAACGAAAAAACCAGTTTGCCATGATTCCAACCTTCGCAATCCCCCGCCACCGAAAATCTTCACCATCTTAGGTTGCACGGACTCGATAACGTCTGGCAACGAGAGTGTTTGACCACGTAAATGGACCTCTCCCATACACCACATCGCTGCGCTCAAACAACCGGCGACGCCGAACCTCAAGAGTCTCTGAATTTTCTGATTGGACGTGTAGAACATCACCGCGTGACCTCATCCATCTCGTATTGCTGAACGGTCATATCCCACTGGAACGTGTCTCCGTACTTGGCGATAAAGCGATGAGGCATCCACACGCCCTCGACTTCGCGGTAGTCATCGAAATAGAGTTCACAGGGGTCGAGCCCAGAATCCGTCCACAACTCAATTTCCCGTAAACGGTGTGATTCCACGTCAAAAAAGAAACGGCACTCTAACGAGTCATAGCGACCGACGATCACATCAGCGACTTCACCGTTTTGCCGACTCGGTAGGGCACCCAGATAAAAAACGTCTCCCATGCTGTCCCATCCCTCATGCAGCAATCGGTGCCACATGTGAAAGGCCAACAACAAACCGCCTGATCCATCCGGCAGTCGCTGCGCCGCCAAATCTTTGGCCGTATCCAGAACGGCAGCAGAATCACCCCACTGAATTCCGGCAGTCTGTTTGGCCAAGGCGACTTGTACCGGCTCTCCCTCTTTCACTTGAAACGAAACTTTCCATCGTTCTGGGAGCGAACGGGTGTCGCCAGTTGCCTGAAATTCATTCCAGATTTGATCACGGGCAATGCGATTGAAATAGTAATTTGCAAAGCCCGACCTCTCTTCAATAAGGTCGGCAACCTCGCTCGGCACTGACCGCGAATTCTCTGTTGCCTTTTCTGGTGGTTTTTCTGATGGTTTTTCTGATGGCTTCCGCTTCTTTTGCATCAAATCGATCAACTCATCCTCCGAATGCAAACCCTGCAGTCGGACCACTGTTTGAAACAATTCTCCATCACGTCGATACTCCAACGGAACGCGCCACCCCTTGGGATAGATACCTAGTACGTTTTTGAATTCATTGACGGTATCAATGCTGCGTCCACCAAAGGAAACGATCTCATCGTCGTAGCGTAAACCGCGACGAAAGGCGTCAGAGGTTGATAGGACATCGTCGACAACCACCCGCCCCTGCTGATCCGTTGTGACAATGGCACCCAGAGTTGCGTGGTCAACAATGCGACCACTGGTCAAATGCCGCCAAAACAGGCGAATTTGATTAATCGAAATAGCGTAGCCGACTCCCACATTAACGCGTCCGCGTTTTTCGAAAGAACCCCGCCCATTGATTCCAATCAGTTCGCCTTGCCCATTAAAGAGGGGTCCTCCCGAGTTACCCGGATTAATCGCAGCGTCCGTTTGAATACAATCCGTGTATTCCAGCAACGTTCCTGCCGGGTACTGATACCGTTGCACACCCGAAACAATCCCCCAAGAGACGCTGGGTTCAAAGTTCGTGGCTAACAAAAAAGGATTCCCAATCGCGAAACAATGATCCCCTACGCGGACTTGATCACTGTCACCCAAATTCGCGGTTGGAAATGGCTGCCGCCCTACCAATTTAATCAGGGCAACATCACCCGTTGGATCGATTCCCACCAGAGCAGCAGGGTAAATGTTACCGTCGGGTAATGCACAATGCATCCAAGTTCCGCAGGGTTTCACTACATGGTAATTTGTCAGTGCGAACCCATCCGGCGTGACGATCACGCCAGAACCGCCGCCCTTTCCATCGGGTGAGAAAACCGCGATCGAAGCTGCAGAAGCCTTTGCAATCACCTGAATTCTATTTTTGTCTTTGAGCAGAGCTTGCTCTAAAACAGATTCCTGAGCCGCCGCTTCGGCGCCAGCAACCGTGGCCATTACCAATGCCAAGCAAAGACTTTTTAGAATCGATTTATTTTTTTCGGTTAGCATTTGTAATGGTCACCGACAAAGGCGACGTGATGAGGGCAGTTTATTTCTTCGCGAACGGAATCACAGAAATCAACGACGAACTTTTAAGTCGCAGAAATGGACCATATCACCAATATTTCTGCCATCGTGATAATTCACCTGAAACGTTAAACGCCCGACTTCTGCAACATCGAGATCCAACGCAACCGGCGCATCCATTTGGTGCTTGAGCACTTTACGCAGCAGTTCCTTTCCATCGCCTAAGACGACCAATTCCACCACGCCGTCCCGAGGCGCTTCTGGCGAAAACCCAAACCATCCTTCCAGCCGGGAAAAACGTCCCCCTAACGGAAAGACCATTCTCGTTCCCCCTTTCGCGGCAATCCCATGTTCGTAGGCAATTTTTCGGGATCCGTTTTGACCAATCTGGTTTTCAAAAAATCTCAGCTCGAGCGGACGCCCGGAAAAGGATTTATTGAATCGCGGACGATTCAGTTCCGATTGATATTTATAAATCGCGGCATTGTAAAAAATCGGCTCCCATTCAATCGTCGAAGGCGAGATATTGCTGAGGTACTGCGTCCGCAACGCGGCAAAATCGATCTTGAAGATCTCTTCAGCTGGTAACCTTAACTCAGCTCCACAAACGGTGACCGCCACAAACCCACCGTTTCCTTCGCTACGACGTAAGGAACGTAAATTAAGTTGACTGCCGTCCACCATCAGCAGCAAAGCCACCGGTTCCGCAAAGGTTCGATTACCAGGATGGAAATAAGAGATCCCATTCAAACGCTGCCGAGGCGCTTCGGCGGTCCTCCCGTCCACTTGAAAACTAACATTCTCCGTGGAGATCGAACCCGCGGAACCTTCGATGTAATCAAGCGTTCCCTCCCTATCAAAAACGAGCCAATCGCCAACTTGTTCAGAGGATTCGGTCAGTTGCTGCCAACGCTGTGAAAGCTCTGGTGTAACCGGAGCGAATGCCAAGGAAGCGATGTTTCTGATTTTGATGTCCTGCGTGATCTTGTTGTCGCTCATCGTTTGCAGGCCTCGTTCATCGGAAACGACAAAGTCATCAACCATCAGGAAGCTGCCATCGACCAAACGTACCTGCAGCCTCTGACTGGAAACGTATTGTCCAGCAGTAAATTGGATGGCGTTAATCGCTTCATTAGCAAGCGTGGCTTCCTGCCCCAGTGAGCGAAATTCCGTTGCAAACTCATCAATCGATTCGACTTGAATAACAGACTCAGTGCCATCCGTCCCATAAATGCGTTGCTTGTCATCCCAACCTGAACAGCAGGTGGTGAAAATCGCAATGAGGGTGACCAGGTATGACATTTCAAAAGTACTGCTAGTTATTTTTTAGGCTGCTTTGCCAACTGACGAAAATATTCTTCAATGACCTCACGGTAATGCGGTGGAAGCTCCTTTGCCATTTCAGCGAGAACGGCCGCTCTCTTTTTCGGCGGCACATTACCCCACGCTCCTCCATCCGCCAATTGCCGGTCCGCTGCTTCCCCACTACCTTTGCCGCCAGCATTTTGACTCTCAGGCATCGCCTCTGATGAATCCTGCGAAGAGGACGAAGAGGCTTGGGATTGCTGCATTTGCTTTTCTAAATCCTCGATCATTTGGTCTAATTTATCGATGACTTTCTTTTCTTGCTCGATGACGCGTTTGCCGCTCCGATGCAACGCCTGCCGGCGTTTAATATCTTCCATCAAACGCGATATCTCGTTTAAGGAATCGCTTTCCAAAGCTTCGATATCCGCGATCATCAATTTTGAAACCACTGCAAATCGACGAGGGATTTGATCCTCATTTTCGAGCAACCGTTTAAGAGTGACGGGACAAGAATCGGTCTTCAATAACCGATGCTCAGCAAGGCCGCGGTAAAACAGCAGCGCATCTGCAGCAACAACTTGGTCGGTCTCTAAATCGGCAAATACTTCGATCGCTTCGTCATACCGTTGGTGCCGGGTAAACCAAGCTCCGAATGCCAGTTGCAATTGAAATTTAGCCGACTCGGGCAGACGCGGATCCTGCAAGAGCTGTGTCGCCGCCATCATCGGATCATCCATGCCAGGTTGGGGCTGGGCAGACAGCATCGCCACCGGTCCTGCTGTAAACGGAAAACACTCGACGATCAGGTTCAAACAAACACCCAAAGTAGAATCCGGGTGTTGGCTGATGCGTGAATCAAGATTCTTTAAATTGGTATCTGGATTGACTTTGGCCAACTGACTCCACTCTCGAATCCATGCTTCCAACTGCTCGCTTGAGAGAGGGGACCAAGAAGCTTCCCGTTCGAGTTCTTGATCTCCGAATGCGGAGACAGGCAATGGCCAAATCACCAACACGATCACAGCGATAGCGAACAAGTGACGGCAGGCACTTGATATACCGGAAAAAGCGGGGACGTTGTAATTGCTTGGCATGTTGAATTATTAGGGAGTTTAGCGGTTTTTTCCAACCACAATATCTTGGGTGATTTGCTGTAAGCTCTCTTGTCTTTGGCTGAGGTTATCCAGCGCTGAGCGGATCGCAGGCGTGCCTGCCGAACCCACCAAATCATTTGGGTCAGTTAGAAGCTCGGCATAACGAGAGTGCCGCCGTAAAATTTGTTGCTGCAGACCGCGAATCAACTTGAGTTCGGCTAATTCATTCACAAGCGCTTGCTCGCCCGGACGTTTCTTATCGCCGGCCTGATTGGGAGACTGTTGATTTTCCGCCTCGTTTTTTGCTTCTTCAAAAACTTCGACGAGATAACCAAGTATTTCTATGACACTTTGTTGAATCTCCTGAGTAATCGCGCCGGTCTTGGCGGACGTAAGTCGCTCAGCTGCCTGCTGCATGTCCGCTTGGGCCTGTCGAACCGTTTCAGCGATGGCAATCGAAGTCCCATCATCCTCTAGCACCAAAAGCGCACGAGCCGCATCGGTTACCAGCCCACGCTGCCGCACAGCCAATTTCCCACTTTGAATTTCAAGCTCGTCAAGCGGGGAACTATCGCGTGCATTATCTAAAGAAAGAGTGTCGTCATAAATCTTCATTTCCATTTCTAGCATGCGACGAAATCGACTCTCCAAGGATGCCAGAGATCGTTTAATTTCTTCTTCCCGAAGCTGACGAAGGACGCGTTCCAATTCACGCTTGGCTTGTTGTAGCTGCCTTTCAGCGGCACGCATCTTCTGTATAGACTCCTCCTTTTTCGCATCACCCATCTCCTTTTGCGCCTCGCGCATCTTCCGTTCAGCCTCTTGCAATTTCTCCTGAACGGGATTGGTGTCCGCTGGCTCTTGCTGTCCTTGCTGTCCTTGCTGTCCTTGCTGTCCTTGCTGTCCTTGCTGTCCTTGCTGTCCTTGCTGTCCTTGCTGACCTTGCTGACCTT